>JBQTJO010000377.1:0-24746 GCA_052387015.1 Gemmatimonadota bacterium | reverse complement strand
CAGCGACCCGAGCTGGATCGCGGTCGCGATGCCGAGCGTGGTCTCGACCATGCAGCCCAGCATGATCTGCATGCCGTGCGCGCGCGCCGCTGCCACGATGCGCAGCGCCTCCAGCACCGATCCGCATTTCGCGAGCTTGATGTTCACGCCGTGCACCCGGCCGGCGAGCTGCGCGACGTCCTCGCTCACCCGGCACGCCTCGTCCGCGATGATCGGGATGTCCGAAGCGCTCGTGATCCGCGCAAGCCCTTCGTAATCATTGGCGGCCACCGGCTGCTCGATCAGCTCGACGTCGAACTCGCGCAACATCGGCAGCAATGAAATGGCCTGATCCGCGCTCCAGCCGGTATTCGCATCCACCCGGATGCGCGCGCGCGGCGCCTCGTCCCGCAACAGCCGCAGAATCTCCTCGTCGCGATCGGTGCCGAGCTTCACCTTCAAAATCGGATACGCCGCCGCCTCGCGCGTCTTCTCGCGCATGACCGCCGGCTCGTCGATGCCGATCGTGAAAGACGAAAGCGGCGCGCGCTTCTCGAGTCCGAGATATCGCCAGAGCGGCTGGCCGGCAGCCTTCGCGGCCAGATCGAGCAACGCAGCGGAAACGGCCGAGCGCGCGGATGGATTCGGTGGGTAGTCCGGATGCTTCGATGGCAGCGCGGCGAACAGGGAGCGCTCGAGCGCTTCTATGCTTCCATGATCCCATGCTCCCAGGCTCCCATGCTCCACGATCGGCCGGTATGCGGTCAGCGCTTCGACGACGGTGTCCGCAGCTTCCGCATAGAACGCGTTGGGTGCGGCTTCACCCCAACCTTCGAGACCCTGCCGCTCGATCTTTACCCAGACGTTACGCCGTTTTGCTGGCGCCGCCGCTCGCGCGATGTGAAACTCATGCCGCGTCCGCAGCTCCAGAATCTCGAACTCGAGTGTCATTATTTTGAATTCTAGTGAGTCACCGCCGAGGGCCAAACTGATCGCCGCGTTCGCGGCGATCTACATAATCTGGGGTTCGACCTACCTCGCCATCAAATTCGCAATCCAGACGATGCCGCCTTTCGCAATGGCGGCTACCCGCTTCCTGATCGCGGGCGGGCTGCTCTATGCGTGGGCGCGCTGGCGCAGCGACGTGCGCGTGAAGCCGGTCCACTGGCTGCACGCGATCGGCCTGGGCGCACTCCTGCTGTGCGGCGGCAACGGCGCGGTGGTCTGGGCGCAGCAGCGCATTCCCTCCGGCATCGCCGCGCTGGTCGTGGCGGTAGTGCCGCTCTGGGTCGTGCTGCTCGATTGGCTGCGGCCGAACGGCGAACGACCGCATGGCCTGGTGATGCTCGGCATCGTGGTCGGCCTGGCGGGCATGGCCATGCTGATCGGACCGAGCGCGCTCGGCGCCGGCGACATCGATGCGCTCGGCGCGCTCGTGCTGGTCGGCGGGTCGCTGTCCTGGTCGACCGCCACGGTGTTCGGCAGAAACGCGGCCGTGCCGGGCTATCCGCCGCTCACGTCCGCCATGCAGCTGCTGGGCGGCGGTCTCTGCCTCGCCGTCGTCGCACTGATCGCAGGCGAGCCGGCGCGCGTCGGGGCGGACTCGTTCTCGTGGCAGGCGGTGGTCGCGCTGCTCTATCTGATCGTGTTCGGCTCGATCATCGCCTTCAGCGCGTACAGCTGGCTGCTGCGCGTGGCGGCGCCGGCGCGTATCGCAACCTATGCCTACGTGAACCCGGTCGTGGCCATCCTGCTGGGCTGGCTGATCGCCGACGAGCAGCTGAGCGGACGCACGCTGATAGCCGCGGCGGTGATTCTTTGCGGCGTCGCCCTGATCACGACGGGCAGCAATAGAAAACGGCTGATCCTTGCGACGGGAGCCGGGGTGGGTGAATCTTCCTGAAGCCGTATCCCTTCTGCGATCCTGTTGTCTCATGGACGATACTCGTCGCTTTCTGGTCGGACTGCTCGCCAGCACGATCGTCATCGCCACGGTCGGCTTCGCGCTCTACATCAAAAGTCCGACGCCGCTCCAGCCGACGTTCGTGCATCAATCGGCTTCGGTCATGGCGCCGGGCGCACGCGTCCGGGACCCGGAGCGCGATCGCTACATCCACGACCTGCTGACTCATTTCGTGGCCGCGCTGGCCGAGGGCGACGTCGCTGCAATGCGCGAAGACTTTCCGGATATGACGCGGCGGCAGTCCCGCGTGCTGCGGTCGATCCGGCGGCGGCTGGATCAGGCGTCGGAGCTGGAGGTCGCGTCGCAGCGTGTGATCGGTCTGACGAAGGATCTCGCCGATGTGGACTTCGTGATTGTTGCGCGGCGACCAGGTGAGGCCAGTGAGCGGCGGCTGCCGTTCCACGCGACGGTGCGCAGGCGGGACGGCGGCTGGCAGATCGGCGAGCTGAATTAAATTCCGATGTCCTGCAGCGCCCTCTTCACGTAGACCGGCACCATCGCCCTGCGCCAGTCCGGGTCCACAATGATGTTCTCCAGCGGATGGCATTGCTGGTACGCCCGATCCGCAATCGCCTCGATCGTATCCGCATCGAGCGGCTTGCCCGCCGCGATCTTGTCCAGCCCCACCACATCACGCGGCCGGGACCCGAGCGCCGACACCACCATGCGTATGGATCGGATCGTGTCGCCGTCCAGATCCGCGGCAATCGCGATGTTCAGGAGCGGAAAGTCGATCGATTGCCGCTGCCGCACCTTCGTGAAGCTCGCGCGCGCCGACGCGGCCGGCAGTGGCACGCGCACGCGCGCGACGATCTCGTCCCGCCTGCGCACCGTGTTCCAGATGCCGTCCGCAACGAAGAAGTCGCGCACGCCGATCGTGCGCGTTCCCGCCGCCGAAACCACGTCGATCGCAGCATCCAGCGTCATCAGCACCGGCGGCGTGTCTGCGGCATGCGCGGCCACGCACTTTTTGCCGACCTTGGTGACGTGACAGACGTCGCCATCCTTCTTCAGGCAGTAGCCGAGCGCATCCCGCCAGAAGTGAGTCTGGTTGTAGTACGTGCAGCGTGTGTCGAGACAGAGATTGCCGCCTATCGTGCCCATGTTGCGGAGCTGCGGCCCGGCCACCGAGCCGGCCGCCTGCGCCAGTGACGGTGCGTGGCGCTGCACGAGTGGGTTGCGGGAGATCGCCGTGAGTGACTCACCCGCGCCGATCACCAGCTCGTTGTTGTCGACCCGAATGCCGCGCAGTTCGGCGATCGGCTTCAAGCCGATCAGGTGGCTGGGCGTGAAGAGCCGATGCTTCATGTTCGGCATCACGTCCGTGCCGCCGGCGATCAGCATGCCGTCGTCCGGATGCCGCGCGATCAGCTCGACCGCTTCAGCCAGCGAGCGCGGCCTATGAAACTGATAGGAGTGAAGCCTCAGCATATCACGGGATCCACCGCGTCTTCTCGCCGGCCGGAATGCGCGGCTTCGCTTTCATTTCTTCCGCCGGCTCGCCCAGATGAATGATGGCCACGATCTGCTCGTTCTCCGCCGCCTTCACCAGCTCGCGCATGGGCGGCGCGTTGAGTATGTCGCCGGTGTGCACCTTCGACGCCAGCCCCATCGACGTCGCGACCAGCAGCATGTTCTCGGTCGCCATGAACACCGCGGCGTAATCTTCGCGCTTGCGGTGCGCATCGCCCTCGAGCCGCTGAGTGACGACGATGACGGCGGGTACCGCGGCCGTTTGCGCCGCGATCCTGGCCCGCTTCTCCGCGGCCGCCGCCCCAGCCGTCTCCGCGCGCACGCGCACCTGGGCGCGGATTTCGCCGTACGTCTTGCGCGCGAGCCGGCCCAGCACGGCAAAGCCCCACGGCTGCGTCAGCTTGTGATTGGGCGCGAGCACCGCCGCATCCAGTATGGTGCGGATGTCGTCTTCGCTTACGGGCCGGTCCGTGAACGTTTTCTGCGACCTGCGGTCGCGGATGACCTGCAATACCGTACGCATCAGTCTGCGCTGATCTCCATCGCTTCTGTCTGCCGCGTGCGCTGCCCACTCCGGCAGCGCTGCCAGCGCGCGCGGGCCGCCTCGTCCTGCAATGCGCGCCACGCGACCGGCGGCGTGAACGGCAGCGCATCGAGCCGCACGCCGACCGCGTCGAAAATCGCGTTCGCGACGGCCGGAATCGACGAGTGCAGCGGACCTTCGCCCGCTTCCTTCGCGCCGTACGGCCCTTCCGGATCGATGCTCTCCACGATCAGCGACTGCAGCTCGGGCGTGTCGAGCGAAGTCGGGATGCGGTAGTCGAGCAGCGAGGGCGCATTGTGCAGCCCGGCCCGGCCGTGATCGTCATCCTTGAAGATCTGCTCCTCCATCAAGGCTTCCGCAAAACCCATGTAGGTCGAGCCTTCGATCTGCCCCTCGACCAGCACCGGGTTCAATGCGCGGCCGCAATCGTGCGCGCACCAGATGCTGTCGACGACGACAAAGCCGGTTTCGACGTCCACCGTGACTTCGGCGACGTGTGCCGTGAAGGAATACGCAGGCGACGCGCCGATCGTCCCACCGCGGTAGCTGCCGTGCACGTCCTTCGGCGTGTTGTAGTTGCCCAGCGCGCCGAGCGCGCCGAACTTCGCTTCCGCGATGTTGAACGCCTCAGTAATCGGCAGCTTGCGGGCGGTATCGTTCGCATCGAACGCCCAGCCGCCGGCCAGCAGTACGCGCCCGCTCGGTACGTCCCACACCTCCGCGATGGCATCCTGCACCAGCTTGCGCAGCTTGCGCGCGGCGTCGATCGCGGCATTGCCGACCATGAAGGTCTCGCGTGACGAGTACGCGCCCAGGTCGACCGGCACGAGATCCGTGTCGGTGGAGGTCACGCGCACGTAATCGAGCGGCACACCCAGTTCTTCCGCCGCGATGTAGGCGACCACGCTGTCCGAGCCCTGCCCGATCTCCGACGCGCCGGTCAGCACCGACACACGGCCGGAGCGCTCGATCTGCATCTGGATCGCCGCCTGCGGCAGCTCGTTCGGGTAGATCGGATAGTTGGTGCCCGAGATGTAGCACGAGCCGGCCACACCGATGCCGCGGCCGTACGGCAGCTTGCGCTGCTTGCGCCGCCAGTCGCTCGCGCGCTCGACCGAGTCCAGGCACTGCAGAAAGCCGTTCGACGTGATGCGCAGCTCGTTGATCGTGCGCTGGTGCTCGCCGATGAAATTGCGCTTGCGCAGCTCGATCGGATCGATGCCGAGCCGCTCCGACAACTTGTCGAGCTGCACTTCGAACGCGAAGCGCGGCTGCACGCTGCCGTGGCCGCGCTTCGGCCCGCACGCCGGCTTGTTCGTGTAGACGCGCGTCGAGTCGAAGCGGTACGAGCCGAAGTTGTACGGCGCGGTCAGCAGCTGGCCGGAGTAGTAGGTCGTGACCAGACCGAACGAGGCATACGCGCCGCCATCGATCAGGATCCTGCCATCCACGGCCTTGATCTGCCCGTCCTTCGAGGCACCGAGCTGGTAGTGCAGCTTCATCGGATGACGGCCGCGGTGCGCGTAGAACACCTCTTCGCGCGTATAAAGAATCTTCACCGGCCGGCCCGCTTTCATGGCGAGCTTCGCGACGCAGAACTCGAGATCGAACGGCTCGGACTTGCCACCGAACGCGCCGCCCACCGCCGGCTGCACGACGCGGATGCGCGCAACATCCAGATCCAGCACGCGCGCCAGCTCGCGATGCAGGTAGTGCGGCACCTGCGTCGCCGACCAGACGGTCAGCTTGCCGGTCGGATCGAAGTAGCCGACCGCGCAATGCGGCTCGATGGGCGTGTGCGTGGTGCCCTCGAAGAAGTAATTACCTTCGATGACGACGTCCGAATCCGCGAGCAGCGCGTCCACGTCACCAAACTCGAGCCGCACGTGCTTCGTGATGTTGCCGTTTTCGCCGGGCTTGCCGGCATCGTGGATGTGCGGCCGGTCACCGGGCTGCAGGGATGATTCCGGCGTGAGGTAAGCCGGCAGGATCTCATATTCGACCTTGATCAGATCGACGGCTTTGAGCGCGGTGTCTTCATCGACGGCCGCGACTGCGGCTACTCCATCGCCGACGTAACGGACGCGATCGACGCACAGGGGATACTCATCACGCGTCCATGGGATGATGCCATACTCGACCGGCATCTCGCGGCCGGTGACCATGGCATGAACGCCGTCGAGCGCTTCGGCTTCTGAGGTGTCGATCGAGAGAATGCGGGCGTGCGGATGTGGAGAGCGTAGAATCTTGCCGTGCAGCATGCCGGGAAAGGCGAGGTCGTCCGTGTAGATGGCGGCGCCGGTAACCTTGCCGACGTTGTTCACCTTGCGCATGCGATTGCCAATGACCCTAAAGGCGCGCGCCACCAGCTCGTGCAACTGATCTTCCGGTACTGCGGATTCTGCCTGTTTTTCGCGCAGTTCTTCGGGCCTCATGGACTAAGGATAATTCGCGTTACCCCTTGTCAGATAGGGACGTTAGGCCGTGGTCTTGCGTTATATACTATTTGGTATAATACTAAAGGGTATAATTGGGGGGTGATCTTGCTGAACCCTTTCGAATACGGCCGCGAGCTCGGGCCCGGAGAACTGGTCGACCGTGAGACAGAGGTGAGCGAGGTCAAAGCCGCGCTCATGCAGGCTGGCAAGCTGTTGCTGATCGGGCCTCGCCGTTTTGGCAAGACGTCATTGCACAACGTAGCGGCGCATGAAGCTCGCCGGGACGGTGCCGTCGTCTTGCGCTACAACGTCGAAGCATTTCCGCGAACCAGCGTGCTGATCGCCACGCTGATTGCGGATGCGACACAGGTGCTGTCGGGTCCAGTCGAGCGGGTCGCGCAGGGTGTAACTCGGCTGTTTCAGCGACTTCGCCCGTCGGTGAGTTACAATCCACTCGAGCAAAGCTGGAGCGTGAGTCTCGGGGTGGATACGGAACGCGAGCCAATTCCGCATCTGGCGCAAGCGCTTAATTCGCTCGAAGCAGCGGCGAGCGAAGCGGAGCGACCAGTTGGGCTGACCCTGGATGAGATTCAGCATCTGTTGTTGCCTGGCGGCACGAATGCCGAAGGGCAGCTGCGCGCCGCAGTACAGGAACACCGTCATGTGGGTTACGTCTTTGCGGGATCCGACACGCGATTTCTGACGGCCGTTACTACTGATGGCGCCCGGCCGTTCTACAGGCTCGGCGCGGTGCGGGTCTTGGGTCCTGTACCCAGGGACGCTTTTCTCGAATTCCTGCGCGCGGGCTTCAGCCGTCTGCCCGTAACCATCGCCTCCGGAGCGCTCGAAGCGATTCTCGACGGCGCGGAAGAAGTTCCGTACAACGTGCAGCAGCTCGCGCATTACATATGGGGGATAATTGCCGCTGAAGACGACGCCGCAACGCTGACTAGCGAGCGCGTGATCGGGCTTCGGGACGAACTCGCGCGCCGTCTCGATCCGTTGTACAGCGCTTCATGGCTTGCCTTGACCACTGCACAACAGGCGGCGCTACAAGCCGTTGTGCATGAAATGGGCGCCGGTCTTTATCGACGTGAGGTCCTGAAGCGGTACGATCTCAGCGCAAGCGCAATGAAGAAAGCGCTGGACGCGCTGCTCGAGCGCAACCTGATCCGGCGCGAAGCCAGCATGGGAGCTGATCGGTTGAGATTGGAGGATCCATTATTTGGGACCTGGGTGCGCATCGTCACGTATCACGCGGCGCGGTAGTGCTGCCTGGTTCAAGCCGCGACGCAGTACATATTCTTGCGCCGTCGTGGTGGAAGGTCGCTCGAGTTCGGCTCCGCGACGCCCGGCACTGCGTATCGCCTCCAGCACCTGCGCCGCCGCGATCTTCAGGCGGGTCGGCTCGGGTCCCTGCACGTTGATCTGGATCGCTGGCGATAGCCGCCGAAGATCGCGCGCGTGCCCTGAGTGTTGGCGCGCACGGCGGGGATCGAACGATCGGCTTGCCCTGCGCGCGCGCCAGGTCGGCGAGCGAGCCGCTCTAATCGGCGACCAGCGTGACCAGCCGCTGCGCGAAGAGCGCCTGGAGATACGCGCGCTGCACGCCGAACGACGCATTGTTGCGCGCGTTCTCCAGCACGTGCGTGTAGGCGCCGCTCACGCGCAGTTGCGGCAGCATTGCCGGTTTCATTGTTCCTCAAGAACCGTGGCCCTGCTCCAACGTTAGGGCGGCCAGCTCCACGGCCTCGTAGATTTTGGTGTAGCCCGTGCAGCGGCAGAGATTGCCGGACAGCGCGTCCTTGATCTCCTGTCTGGAAGGCTTCGGATTGTGACTCAGAAGGGCGGCCGCGGACATGAGGATGCCAGGCGTGCAGAAACCGCACTGCGCGGCGCCGCACACCTCGAACGCGTCCTGTAGCGGGTGCAGGCGGCCGGGCTCGGCGAGGCCCTCGACCGTGGTGACCTGTTTCCCCTCGGCCTCCCAGACCGGGGTGATGCAGGAGAGGATCGGCTCACCGTCCAGCAGGACCGTGCAGGCGCCGCAGTCGCCCTTGTCGCACCCCTGCTTCGAGCCGGTCAGGCCGAGCGAGTAGCGTAGCGCCTCCAGCAGCGTGAAGTGGGTCGGCACGCCGACCGATCTCCGGTCCCCGTTTACGGTCAGTTCAACGATCGCGTGCATATTCGTAAGTTTATGTTGCTCAAACGTAACCCTTTGCCGCAGCGGCGAGCAACTTGCGCAGGGACGAAATTTTATGAACATCGACGGAATCATTCTGGCAGCGGGCGCGTCGAGCCGGATGGGCCAACCCAAGGCGCTGCTGGAGGTGGACGGCACGACCTTCCTCGAGCGCGCCGTGCATCTGCTCAGAGAAGCAGGCTGCCGCTACGTCGTCGCAGTCGTCAACGACGACGACTGGATCGAGCGGCTGGCCGACGTGAGCGGCGCCGCCGTCATCATCAACGACAATGAGAATGCCGAGCAGGTCGAGTCGCTGCGCCTCGGCATCGCCAATCTGCCCGACGACGCCGATGGCGTGGTCGTGCTGCCCGTCGACTTTCCCAAAATCAACCGCGACACGGTTGCCCGGCTGATCGGCGAATTCGAGCGCGCAGATGCACCGATCCTGAATCCTGCGTACAATGGTGTCAGTGGACACCCGGTGATCTTCGCCCGGTCGGTTCTGCCCGAGCTGCTCGAGCCGGATCTGGCGGAAGGCGCGCGCAGCGTGATCGACGCACATGAACGCTCGACGCGCGTCGTCGACGTGGAGGATCCCGGGGTTCTGATCGATGTGGACACACCCGAGGACTACGAGCGGCACGTAAAGAGTGGCAAGCCAACTGACCGCAGCTGAAACAGCGCAACTCGTTCTGCAGGCCAACCAGCGTGGCGAGGAGGTCGTTTCCGTGCTCGCGACCGCCGGCGACCCGGCAGGCGCGCGCGTCCTCGTGCACCGCGACGGCACGCTGACGGCCACGCTCGGCGCTTCCGCCCTCGATGCGGCCGCGCGCTCGCTCGCGACGACCGTGTTCGAGCTGCGCGAGCCTTCGCTGCGCGACGACCTGTTCGCGGAGCTGCATGCGCCGGCCGAGCGCCTGTTCATTTTTGGCGCCGGACACATCGCGATGCCACTTGCCGAGCTGGCCGTGAAGCTCGCGTTCGCGGTGACGGTGCTCGACGATCGCGAGGAGTTCGCCAGCAGCCAGCGCTTTCCCGCGCAGGCGCGCGTGCTGGGCCTCGATCTCGCGGCGCCGCTGCGCGGTCTCGACATCGAGCGCAGCTCGTACGTGGTGCTGGTGACGCGCGCGCACAAGCACGACTTCGATCTGCTGCGCGCGATCCTCGCGCTCGATGCCCAGCCGCGCTACATCGGCATGATCGGCAGTCGCCGTCGCATTCGCGCCGCGTTCACCGCTCTGATCGAAGGCGGCGTCGCGCGCGAGCAGCTCGCCACGCTGCACGCGCCCGTCGGGCTCGACATTGGCGCCGAAACGCCCGCCGAAATCGCCGTGAGCATTGCCGCCGAGCTGATTCGGGTCAGGCGCGGCGGCAACGCGGAAAGCCTCGCGCATGAGGAGCGCGTGCTCGAGCGTTTCTTCCCGGAGACTTCATCATGAACGAGCAACAGCTCATTCTCGAGCAGCTGGTGCGCGCGCGCGCCGAAGCGCGGCCGGTCGTGCTCGCGACCGTGATCGCCACGCGCGGCTCCGTGCCGCGGCATGCGGGCAGCAAGATGATCATCGATCCGGCAGCCGGCTCGATGATCGGCACCATCGGCGGCGGGTGTGGTGAAGCGGACGTGATCGCGGCGGCGCGCGACGTCGCAATCAGCGGCATCCCGCGCTGCGTGCGCGTCGAGCTTACCGACAGCATCGATTCCTTCAGTCCCGCCGTGTGCGGCGGTGTGATGGACGTGTTCGTCGAGCGGGTATGAGCGAACACGCACGAGTGATGCTGCTGGTCGGCACGAAGCGCGGACTCTTTAGCTTTACCAGCGATACCGCGCGGCGGGCGTGGCGCGCGAGCGGGCCGCACCTGGTGGGCCGCGAAGTCTATCACGCGGTCATGAACCCGCGCGACCGCGTGATCTGGGCCGCGACCGATCACGCCGTATGGGGTGCGCACCTGCACACGAGCGCCGATCTCGGCGAAAGTTGGCAGCTGATCGAGAGCGCACCGCATTACAGCGATGAGCGGGGGCTTGCGGCCATCTGGTTCGTTGCGCCGGTCGGCGCGACCGTCTACGCCGGCATTGAGCCGGCCGGTCTGTTCGTCAGTCACGATCGTGGCGAGAGCTGGCGCGGCGTCGATGCACTGAACCAGCATACGACGACGTCCACCTGGCAACCGGCGGGTGGCGGCCTCGCGTTGCATTCCATCATTCCCGATACGAATGCGCAGCGCATCTTCTGCGCGGTTTCGGCGGGCGGCGTGTATCGCTCCGATGATGCGGGCGCGAGCTGGCGGCCCTTGAACCAGAACGTGCGCGCCGATTTTCAGCCGGAGCAGTATCCGATCGCGGGGCAGTGCGTGCACAAGTTGCTGCAGCATCCGCTGCGGCCGCAGCGACTGTATCAGCAGAACCACTGCGGCACCTACCGCAGCGATGACGCGGGCGAGAGCTGGATCGAGATCACGAATGGACTGCCGAGCGATTTTGGCTACGCCCTCGCCATCGATGCGCACGGTCCGGACACGCTGTTCGTGATCCCGGAAGAATCCAGCCACATGCGCTCGACCGTCGAGGGCAGACTGCGCGTCTACTGCTCGCGCGATGCCGGTGCGAGCTGGCAGCCGCTGACGCACGGGCTGCCGCAGGAGAATGCCTATGTCTCGATTCTGCGCGAGGGCATGACGGCGGACACGCTCGATCCGTGCGGCGTGTACTTCGGCACCTCGAGCGGCCATCTCTTCGCGAGTCCAGACCGGGGCGAGAGCTGGACGATGATCGCGGGCTTCCTGCCGAGGATTCTCTCAGTCACCGTCGCCGACGTCGAGGAATAGCCGGCAGCACAGCGAGCCGCGCGCCGCGGCCGGCTTCAGGTCCGCACCGCTGCCCCACTTCCAGGCTTGATACTGCGTCACGCTGGTGTCCGGCTGCGGCACAACCGGCACACCCGCCTCGATGCTCGCCTCGTACAGCCGCATCTCCAGCGTGTAGCCGCTGCGCTCGAGCGCGCCGCGCGTCAGCTCGCGCCCGACCTTCAATTCGACGCCGAGCTTCTCCCGTCCGGCGCGCCGCACCGCCTCGTGCCAGTCTTCATCGGCGCGCAACGACGCCGCGGGCAGACCCCACAGGTTCGGCAGATCTTCATCGTCGCCGGGCCGCTGCACGATCAGCACCTGCCCATCATGCCGAATCGCGACGGATACGAGGAGGGTGCCTGGTTTCACTGTTCAGTGGCGGCCGTTTCCGACATGTAGCGCCGTTTGTGTCGCCGCTGAATCGATGCGGACTTAGCTCGATCCGACGACCGGACCACCGGGGCACACCGATAGCAGATGCGGCCGCCACTGAACAGTGAAACCAGGCCCCCTCTCATTGGCCTGTCCATCCGTACGTCTCCCAATCCACGCGGTCCGAACGGTCGAAGCGCACGCCCTCGCGCTCGAGCAGCTTGCGCTGGATGGCCGGACCGTGCCCGATGTCGCGCAGCGAGACCTCGCCCCGGCTGTTGATGACGCGCCACCACGGCACGCGCGAGTCGGCCGGCAGCTCGCGCAAGGCGGCGCCGACCGCGCGCGCGGCGCGCGGCTTGCCCGCCATCGCCGCGATGCCGCCGTAGCTCACGACCTTGCCGCGCGGACACCTCGAGACGACGCGATAGACCGCAGCCTGGAAAGTGGACATGTCCGCAAGATTAACGGTATGGTAGTTTCCCGGCCAATGGCTGAAACCAGCACACTCGTCCTCGTCCGCCTCGCGCCCGAGCTGACGCTGAAGGCGCCACGCACGCGCGCGCATTTCGTGCAGCGCCTGCTGCGCAACATGCGCGACGCATTCAACGCCGCGGGTGCCAGCGCGCGCATCGAGACGGAATGGGGCCGCATTTACGCGCACCTCGACTCGCCCGCGGCCGTGCCGGTCCTCGGCCGTGTCTTCGGCATCAGCTCGTATTCGGTGATCGACGCCACCGTGCCCGCCGAGCTGGACGCGATCGTCGAGCGCGGCGTCGAAATTTTCCGCGATCATGTTACCGGGCACAGCTTCGCGGTACGCGCGCACCGCGCCGGCACACACGCGTTTCGCTCGAAGGATGTCGAGATGGAGCTGGGCGGGCGCTTGCTTCCCTTCGCGCGCAAGGTCGATCTCACGCGTCCCGAGGCGACCGCATTCGTCGAGATCCGGCAGGACCAGGCGTATCTGTTCACGAGCCGGGAGCCCGGCAGCGGGGGCCTGCCGCTCGGCGTCGAAGGACGAGCGGTCTCGCTCATCTCCGGCGGCTACGACTCTGCGGTTTCGTCCTGGCTGATGCTGAAGCGCGGCATCGCGCTCGACTACGTGTTCTGCAACCTCGGCGGCGATGCGTACGAGCGCGCGGTCGTGCAGGTCACCAAGGCGCTCGCCGACGACTGGAGCTACGGCATGCAGCCCAAGCTGTACGTCGTCGATTTCGACGAGCCGGTGCGCGACCTCAAGGAGAAGGCGCGCGACAGCTACTGGCAGGTGGTGCTGAAGCGCCTGATGTACCGCGCGGCATCGAAGATCGGCGACGCCGGCGGCGCCGACGCGATCATCACCGGCGAAGCGGTCGGCCAGGTATCCTCGCAGACGCTGCCGAACCTGCGCGCCATCGAGCCCGCCTCGAGTCTGCCGGTGTTCCGGCCACTGCTCGGCTTCGACAAGGAGGAGATCATCGCGCGCGCACGCACCATCGGCACCGCGGCTCTGTCCGAGCAGGTGAAGGAGTACTGTGCGATCGCGCCCGGCAAACCGGTCACCGCCACCAGTGAGGAGCGCGTTGCGCGCGAAGAGGCGAAGCTCGACCTGAGCGTGCTCGAGCGTGCCGTGCAGAGCGCGAAGACGGTCGAGGTACGCGCGCTCACCGCCGTCGAGCTGGTCGCGCCGTATATCTTCACGAGTGAGATCCCGCCCGGCGCCGTCGTCATCGATGTGCGCACCGACGCGCAGTATCGCGCATGGCATGCGCCGGACGCACTTCATATGGAGGAGTGGGAGCTCGCGCGCGACTTCAAGCGTCTGGACAAGAGCATAAGCTACGTGCTGTACTGCGCGCATGGCATGCAGAGCGCGCACCTCGCGGAAAGGATGCAGCGCTTCGGTTACGAAGCGTATTCTTTCAAGGGTGGAACCGGAAAATTAATGAAGTATCTGGAAACCTCGGCTACCAGGTAAGAACGATGTTCCCGAAGTTCTCGTTCGCTTCCACAATGCGATGCGCTTCCGCGGCCTCCCGGATGTCGAGCACCGTGCCCACGACGGGCCGCACGGTTCCATCCTCGAGCCACGGCGAGACTTCCCGCGACTGCGCGCATGTTCAACGAAAGAAGAGGAGTGAAAGAATGGCGGCGGCGATGATCGCCGAGAACATGAGGATGTACAGAATCGAGAAACAGCCGCCGAAGCGAAAGACGTATGCGATGCAGCCCTTCAGGTCCTGCGGGCTGTCGATCGGCCCCGCAGACTCGCTGTCAGATTCCACTCAAACGGCCTTGCGCTCGATGAAATGGTACAGGAAAGAGAAGAAGAGCGCGCCCAGCACGGCGCCGATCAGTCCGCCCGCGCGCAGCGGCGTGGCACCATGGAAGACATGCGCGGAGCTGCCGAGCATGCCACCGACGAACGCGCCCAGGAACCCGAAGACCACCGTGAGCCAAGGCTCCGTGCCCGCCGTCCTGTACGCGCGCATCATGACCGAGCCGCCGATCAGGCCGATGACCGTCCAGACAATGAAGCCGATGATGAAATCCAAAACGTCCTCTGCAAGTGCGGGTTGAGCGGTGCGCGGCGCAGGATACCAAGCGGGCACCGGCGTCGCAAGTATCGATTTGCGTCAATCCGCCGGCACACTCTCGCTGAGTGCTTCAGCCGGCGTTTCGACGCGCCGCACGCGCGGCGCCGGAATCCGGAACGCGACCAGCAGCGCCAGCAGGACGAGAGCGCTGCCGATCCGGAACGGCGTCGCAATCCCAATGCTCTGGAACGCGTAGCCGGCCCAGAGCGGTCCGATCACCCGGCCCAGCCCGCCGACCACCTGGCTGCCTCCCAGAATCGAGCCCTGCGAGGCGTCGTCCGTCACGCGTGAGACCAGGCTGGCCAGCGCGGGGAATAGCGTACCCGCGCCAAACGCGTAGGCCGGAACGATGGCCATGGCCCACGCGGCGCTCGGCAGGATCGGCATCGCGACCAGCGCGAACATCAGGGCCACGATGCCGATGCGCACGGTCACGCCTTCGCCGTGCCGCTTGACCAGCGTGCCGAGCAACAGACCTCTGACGACGACGGTCGTACCACCCGCCAGCGTGAACAACAGCCCCATGTCCTTCGCCGTCATCGCGAACGAGCGCTCCATGAACAACGCGAGCACCGAGGTCATGGCATTGAACGACGAGATGGTCAGGAAGTAGATGAGCAACAGGATCGCGAGCGGATAGGTCGTCATCGCGCGCAGCCAGCCGCGCAGGCTGGCGGCCTGGCCATGGCCGGCGGCTCGCCGCTCCGCCGTACGCGATTCCGGAACCAGGAAGCTGGCCGCCAGCCCGTTCAGTGCGCACAGCCCGGCGGCCACGAAGCCGGGCGCGCCCAGCCCGAAGTCGCTGAAAAACGCGCCGACCGCCGGCCCGAGCATTACGCCCAGCCCCGATGCCGCGCCCAGATGGCCCATGCCACGCGCGCGCTCCTCGTGTGAGGTCGTATCCGCGACGTAGGCCTGCGCGATCGTGATCGTGCCGCCGGCCGCGCCGGCCACCATGCGCGAGCCCAGCAGCCACCAGAAGTTCTGCGCCAGGCCGAAGAGCAGATACGAAAAGGCGGATGCGAAGAGGCCCGCGATCAGCAGCGGCCGGCGGCCCTTCCGGTCGGAGACGCGTCCCCAGACCGGGGCGGCCGCCAGCTGCATGGCGGAATAGGAGGCGATCAGGATGGTGATTTCGAGCGGACTCGCATCCATCGATTCCGCGTAGAACGGCAGCAGCGGCAGGACGATGCCGAAACCCAACATATCGACCAGGACCGCGGCAAAAAGCACGGCTAGCGGACGGTTCTTCACGCGGCGGCCGGTCCCGTGAGTCTATGCCGCTGTCCCATATTTTTCTTGTTTATCACCACTGAGCCCGGTATTGTGGGTCAGGCGTCCGGGCCCCCCACCCTGGCCGCAATCTAATCGGATGAACCGCAGTCAACGAGCAGCCTTGCCGCAGAGTCACGGTTCCGGTTTCGAGCCGGCCACGCCGGCATCACAGGAATCGGACGATCTCTTCGCCACGATTTACGAGCAGACGCAGCGGGTCCTGGGCCCGACCTGCGGCTTCTACGTTATCACGTACGACGCCGCGCGCGACCTCGCCCGTCTCTCCTATCACGTCGACCGTGGGTTGGTCGCCAGCCCGCAGGTCGTCTTCAGCGCGCTGCAGTGCGATGCCATCCGGCAGCGGCGCGTCCTCATCAATGACGCGTTTGCCCGCCTGATTTGTCCCGACGTCGCGAGCTCGATCGCCGCGCCCATGATGCGCGGCGGCGTGGTGCTGGGCGCGTTCGGCGCGTTTTCGCGCGAGGTCCGCTTCTACGATGCGCGCGACGCGAACGCGATCGAGGCGATCGCCGAGCTGTGTGCGCTGATTCTCGAGAACGCGCGACTGCACGAGCAGCTGCGCGCGCTTTCGCTCACGGATCCGCTCACCGAAATGCCGAACCGCCGGCATCTGCGCATGTTTCTCGAGAAGGAATTCGCGGCCGCCCGCCGCGGCCGCAAGCTGAGCGTGCTGCTCTTCGATCTCGATCATTTCAAGGAATACAACGATCGCGCCGGCCATCAGGCCGGTGATGAGGTGCTGCGCGCGTTCGCGCGCGTGCTGGGCGACCACACGCGCGCCATGAATCTGGCGGCACGCTACGGCGGCGATGAGTTCATCACGATTCTGCCCGACACCGACCGGCGCGGCGCTCTGACCAACGCGGAGCGCATGCTGCGCGAGATCGAGCGCGATCCGCTGCTGAAGGCGGCGGGCATCCGCGCGAGTGTCGGCGTCGCCTCATACGACGCCGGCATGACGTCTTACGAGGATCTGGTTCGTGCCGCCGACGCGGATCTCTATTCGAGGAAGGGAGAACGCCCGAAAGTCGGCGTCTGATCTACTTGTAGCGGTAGGTCACCCGACCGCGGGTCAGGTCATAGGGGGACAGCTCCACCTTCACACGATCGCCTTCCAGCACCCGGATGTAGTTCTGCCTCATCTTGCCCGACAGGTAAGCCAGCACTTCGTGTCCGTTCTCGAGCTCGACACGGAAGGTCGCGTTCGGCAACACTTCAGTTACCGTACCCTCGATTTCGATGGCTTCCTTCGCCAAAAAGCCTCCACCGCAGGAACTTACGCGCCAAATCTTGTATCGCCCCTGTCGTTTCGCAACTGCGCGGACGGCTCCGGGTTGTCCCATTTTGCCATGGGCTATCCGCCCGCGGCCCCCATCTTTAGGCATGCTCTGTCATGAATCCTGGATGCTCGACTGCGAGGCGTTTGACGGCGATTGGATCCTGTCCGACTGCGCCCGCCCGCTGACCACCGAAATCGTGATCGTCTGCCTTGCGCGCCTGCTGGTGGTGCGCGTCGTGGCCGACGCGGTACGCCGTCAGATGCGCAGCGAGGACCTGTGCGAAGACGTGAGCGCAACACGCGCGTATCTGGCCGATCTGGCAATGAACGACGCCGAATCCGGCGCGCTGGACCGGCTGCTCGCCGCACTCACCCCGTTCGATCCGGAACGCATCACGGAGGAGCTGCTGGCCGGCTGTGCGCGCGCGCATGCGGCTGGTCTGGATGGCAGCGCGCGCTGCTTCGCCGAGCTCGCATACGAGACCGCGGCGCTGCACCGCCTCGATGCGGGCGCGCAGGGCGCAGCGCTCGCGATTGCGCGTCTGGCCACGCTCGACGAAGCGCCGCGCAGCGCGCGCAAATGGCAGGCGCGCGGCTACGTACACGGCAGACGTGAAGCGCGCTCCCGCTTTTCACCCGCGGTGGACGCCTGAGCGCGCGCCGTGCTATCGTGCCCGCATGAGCGGCAGCTATACGCGCGCGCAGCGGCTCGAGCTCGAGCGGGCGGTCAGGGAGCGGCGGGAGCCGCTCTGTCCGGTGTGTGGTGTGCGCATGAACCAGCAGCCGGTTGTGCCGGCCGCGAACGTGCCGTACGTGCGGCATCGCGTCTGGCTGTTGTGTCCGCAGTGCAGGCGGGGCGTGTCGGTGGACAGGTAGTTGGGGGCCTGCCTTCACTATTCAGCAGGGGCGCAAAGCGCCATGCGCGAGCCGACGGCTCAGGCGGCCCGAATCCGACCCCGAATCTGCCTCGCGACGTCGCTTACCAGAGCTTGGGAAACATACAGGCAGCGGGCGATCGCGGAGCCGCGGTAGCCCTCGATGAGTAGCACCGCGATCAGCTCGCGACGGAGGAGCGAGAGCGCCCTGATGCGACCGGCATTGCGCAACATGTCGAGCGAGCAATCCGGCGCCAGCTTCTTGAGCACTGCTCGCGCGCGCTCACAAACGTCGTGCTTCTCGACGCGTCGTTGTTGGCGCGGCAAAACGTGCGCGTATTCGGTCTCGCAGCCTCGCAAATAATCGCGACCACATCATCGCGTATGGGATCGAGTAGACAGGCGCCATTCTGAATGCGCGCAGTGATGTGGAAACCGCTGCCCGGCGCGTGTGGACGTAGTGCTCGGGCCATGCGCGAACAGTGGCGGATCGAACGGGGCAGAGCCATAGCGGCATGGGACGCAGCCGAATGCTGAAGGCAGGCCGCCTACTCCTCCTTCACCGGCATCAGCAACGACAGCAGCACCGCCACCAGCAGCCCACCCGATACCACGACCAGCGACAGCATGGTCGGAATGTGAATCGTGCCGCTCAGCAGCATCTTGCAGCCGACAAACGTCAGAATGAATGAGAGACCGTAACGCAGGAAGCGGAACTTGTCGATCACGCCGGCCAGCAGAAAGTACATCGAGCGCAGACCCAGAATCGCGAAGACGTTGGACGTATAGACCAGGAACGGATCGGTCGTCACGCCGAAGATGGCGGGAATCGAGTCCACCGCAAAGACCAGATCGGTAAACTCGACCAGCACCAGTACCAGCAACAGTGGCGTCGCCACACGCCGGCCGTCCGCGAATGTGAAGAAGTGATTGCCGTCGTACCGCGTGCTGAGCGGCACGAAGCGGCGAACCAGGCGAACCACCCAGTTGGTTTCCGCGTCGAACGGCTCCTCCTCCTTGAACGCCATCCGCACGCCCGTCAGAAGCAGCAGCCCGCCGAAAACGTAGATGATGAAATGGAACTGGCTGATCAGCCACGCGCCGACCACAATAAAGATGCCGCGCATGATCAGCGCGCCGAGAATGCCCCAGAACAGAACACGATGCTGGTAGGCGGGTGGCACGCCGAAATACGAGAAGATGACCACCATCACGAAGATGTTGTCGACGCTCAGCGATTCTTCGATCAGATAGCCGGTCAGGAAGGTGATCGCGGCTTCGCTGTTCTCGAACCAGTACAGTCCGACCGCGAACGCGAGCGCCATCGACACCCAGATGGCGGTGCGGATCGCGGCTTCGCGAAAGCGGATGACATGCGCTCGCTTGCCCAGCAGCCCCAGATCCAGTGCCAGCATTGCCACGATGAAGGCGTTGAACAGGACCCAGAACCAGATCGAATCTGCCACAGATCTCCTGAACCCAAACAAAAAAGGCGAGGCCACTACGGGGGCATGCTCTCATGCTCCCTCGTAGTGGTCTCGCCTGGTCGAACCTCACTCGCCGGGTGTCCGCGGACGCCGTATTGACGACGAAGTGAATCCGGCACCGCGTTGCACGTCAGCGACCCGGAAGGCTACTCCCCACTGCGTGCATAATGCGGCAAAGCCCGCGCCGCCACAAGCTCATTCCAGCCGGCGCTTGAATCGGCGAGCCGCCAGCCAGAAGACCGACACGGCCATGACCGTGATGGTCGCGAACTGCACCCACAGCTCGGCCAGCCCCTGCCCCTTCAGGAAGATGCCGCGCACGATCTCCAGGAAATGCCGCAATGGATTCAGCAGCGTGAGCGCCTGAAAGAACTCGGGCATGTTACGCACCGGGTACATGAAGCCGGACAGAATCGCGGCCGGCAGGAAGATGAGAAACATGGCCATGAAGGCCTCCTGCTGCGTGCGCGAAATGGTCGAGATGAACAGACCGACGCCGAGACTCGCGAGGATGAAGACCGCGGCCGCGATCAGCAGGTCGAGCGGACTGCCGCGCAGCGGGATGTCGAACCACAGCAGCGCGACCGCGGTGCTGACCAGCAGGTCGATGAATGCGATGATCGCGACCGGTATGGTCTTGCCGAGGATCAGCTCGGTGCCGTCGATCGGGCTGACCATGAGCTGCTCGAGCGTGCCCAGCTCGCGCTCACGCACCACGTTCAGCGCGGTCAGCAGCAGACACATGAACATGATCAGCACGCCGACAATGGCGGGCACGTTGTAGACGCGACTGATCAGCCCGGGGTTGTACCAGGCGCGCGCCCGCAGGTCGATGCCGCCTGCGGGCAGCGCCGTGCGCGCTGCGGCGTAATCAATGCCGAACTGCTGCACGATTCGCGTCGCATAGCCCTGCGCGATAGTCGCCGTGTTCGAGCTGGTGCCGTCCACGATCACCTGCACCTGCGCGCCGCGCCCGGCCGCCAGATCGCGCGCGAAGCCGCGCGGGATGACGATGCCGACCGTCGCATCGCCGGCATCGACGGCGTGCTCCATATCCTGAATCCGCTGGGACGCGCCCACCACCGTGAAGTAACCGCCTGCCGTGAGCGCGTCGCGCAGAGCGCGCGACTGCGCGGTCGCATCGTAGTCCACCACGTAGGTCGTGAGATCGTGCACGTCGGTAGTAACCGCATAGCCGAACAGCAGCAGCTGCAGAATGGGGGCGCCGAACATGAAGCGCCTGGTCTTCGGATCGCGCAGCAGCTGGCGGAATTCCTTCTTCAGCAGCGCGCGAATGCGCAGCCAGCGCTCGCGCCCGGGCATCATGCGTCGATCCGCTTGTGGAAGGTCAGGGTCGCCAGTCCCAGTCCCACGCACGCGAACACGATCATCGACACCGCCTGCGGCCACAGCACCTCGATGCCGACGCCTTTGAGCAGCACGCCGCGCGTGACCGTGATGTAATACTTGGCAGGCACGATATAGGTGATGGCTCTCAGCACGACCGGCATGCTGCGGATGTCGAACAGAAAGCCGGACAGCAGCAGCGCCGGCAGATAGGTCGCGACCATGGCGGCCTGCGTGGCCAGTATCTGCGATTTCAGCGTGGCGGAAATGAAGATGCCGAGCCCGAGCGCGCCGAGCAGGAACAGCAGCGTCATGCCGCCCAGCAGGAGCACGCTGCCGTTGAAGGGCACGCCGAAGATCAGCATGCCGGCGAGCACGGTGACGGTCACGTCGAAGACGCCGATCAGCAGATACGGCAGCAGCTTGCCGAACACGACTTCGAGCCGGCCGACCGGCGTGGTCGCGAGCTGCTCCATCGTGCCGCGCTCCCACTCGCGCGCGATGGTCAGCGCGGTCAGCATCGCGGCGATGATGGACATGATCACGGCGATCAGACCGGGCACGATCATGTTGCGGCTGGCCAGCGTCGGATTGTACCAGACGCGTGGCTCGGCCGCGACCGGCAGCGTGACTTGCCGCCCCGACCGCACGATGTCGCGCGAGTAACGGCCGAGGATCGCGTTCGCGTAGTTGAGCGCGATGGTCGCGGTGTTCGCATCCGATCCGTCCAGCAGCAGCTGCACCGGCGCGGGCTCGAGCGCGTCCAGCCTGCGCGTGAAGCTCTCCGGTATGATGAGAATGCCGGCCAGCTCGCCGCTCGCCATGCGCTCATCGATGCCGCGCCGGTCCGGCAGCTGCGCGACTACCTCGAAATAGCCGCTCGCCTCCAGCGCTTCGATGACCTCGCGGCTGCGCTGTCCCCGGTCTTCGTCGATCACCGCAATGCGAATGTTGCGAACATCCCACGTGATCGCGTAGCCGAAGAACAGCAGCATGAACAGCGGCAGCAGAAACGCCAGCGTCATGCTGCGCCGGTCGCGCCGCAGCTGAATCGCTTCCTTGCGCGCCATCGCGAGCAGCCGGCCGGCGTTCATCCCGCCACCGCGCCACCGTGCGCGCGCACCAGCGTGACGAACACGTCCTCGAGCGTCGGCTGCGCGCTGCGGGCGCGGTCGAATTCGATGCCCGGCAGCGCGCGCAGCTCGGCCGGCCTGCCCGCCGCGATCACGCGGCCGCGGTTCATCAGGATCAGCCGGTTGCAGTACTCCGCTTCTTCCATGTAATGCGTGCTGACCAGCACGGTCGTGCCGGCACGGGACAGCTCGTAGATCAGGTCCCAGAAAGCGCGGCGCGCGATCGGGTCGACGCCCGACGTCGGCTCGTCCAGGAAGAGCACGCGCGGTTGATGCAGCACCGCGCAGCCGAGCGCGAGCCGCTGCTTCCAGCCGAGCGGCAGATCGGCCGCGAGCAGCCGCTCCTGCCCCGCAATGCCGGCCATCGCGATCGCCCACGCGCGCCGCTGTACCAGCAGCTCGTCGCTCACGCCGTACAATCCGGCGAACAGCTCGATGTTCTCGCTCACCGTCAGGTCGCCGTAGAGCGAAAACTTCTGCGACATGTAGCCGATGCGTGCGCGCACCGCCGCCGCAACGCTCGCCACGTCGAGACCGGCCACCGTCGCGCTGCCACTGGTCGGCGCCATTAGTCCCGTCAGCATCTTGATGGTCGTGGTCTTGCCCGCGCCGTTCGGGCCGAGGAAGCCGAACACCTGGCCGGGCGCCACCTCGAAGGAGACCGCATCGACGGCCGTGAAATCGCCGAAGCGGCGCGTCAGCTCGCGGGCGCGAATCGCGGCGTCGCTCATGCCGCGCGCGTGACCGCCAGGTTGATGAACACGTCCTCGAGCGACGGCGCCACTGGCTCGACCGACTCGATCGTCACCGCAGTGCCCTTCAACGCGGCGTCGACCGCCGAAATGCGGCCGCGCTCCCGCAATACGACATGCAGCGTATCGCCGAACAGCGAGGCGGTCACGACCTCCGGCGATGCGCGCAGCGCTGCGCGCGCCTCGAACAGCGGATGCGCACGCACCAGGACGATGTAGCCCTCGAGCGCGCGCTGCAGCGCGGCCGGCGCGTCCAGTGCGATCAGCTCGCCTTCGTGCAGCAGCGCGACCCGGTCGCAGCGTTCCGCCTCATCGAGATACGACGTCGTCACGATCACCGTCACGCCATCCGCGATCATCTCGTGCAGAATCAGCCAGAGATCGCGCCGCGAGATCGGATCTACGCCGAAGGTCGGCTCATCCAGCAGCAGCACCCGCGGGTGATGGATCAGCGCGCAGGAGAGCGAGAGCTTCTGCTTCATGCCGCCCGACAGCTTGCCGGCCAGCCGGTGCTCGAATTCCCCCAGGTTCGAGAAGCGATACAGACGCTGCAGCCGCGCCGGCCGCTCGGCCGCCGGCACACGGTACAGATCGGCGTAGAACATGATGTTCTCGCGCACGGTCAGATCCTCATACAGGCCGAAGCGCTGCGACATGTACGCGATGTCGTGCTTCACCCGTTCCGGCCGCTCGGCGATGCTGTTGCCGAGCACGCGCGCATCGCCGGACGAGGGCTCGAGCACACCGGCGAGCATGCGCAGCGTCGTCGTCTTGCCGGCGCCATCCGGACCGACCATGCCGAACAGCTCGCCCGCTCGCACCGACAGCGACAGATCGTTCAACGCCGTCACCTCACCGAACCGGCGCGTCAAGCGCTCGAGCACAACCACGTCAGTCATGGAATCGCTCTAATCGCTCTCATCGCTCCCATCACTCTCATCGCAAACTATCGCTCTCATCGCTCCCATCACTCTCATCGCAGGCTCACATCGGCCGGCACGCCCGGCTTGAGCGCGTTCTCCGCATCGCCGATGATCGCGACCTTCACCGCGTAGAC
Organism: Gemmatimonadota bacterium; assembly: GCA_052387015.1. GTDB lineage: Bacteria > Gemmatimonadota > Gemmatimonadetes > Longimicrobiales > RSA9 > CBJLQC01. The sequence continues at coordinate 1,140 of JBQTJO010000377.1, read as the reverse complement.
GAGCTTCACGCGCTCTGCCGCGGTCTGCACGTTGCGCGGTGTGAACTCCGCCTGGCTCGAGATGAAGCTGACCCGGCCCGCGAAACGCTTGTCCGGATGACTGTCGGAGCGAATGCTCGCGCTCTGGCCGATGCGCACTCTGCCGATCTGGTCTTCGCGCACGTAAATGCGCACCCAGCGATCGCGCGGGTTCAGCAGCGTGACGACCGGCAGCCCCGGTGCGACGCTTTCCCCCGGCTCGCGATGCCGCACCGTCACCACGCCACCGAAGGGCGCCACGATCACGGCATCGTCGAGCAGCGCGTTCGCCTGCGCGAGCGCCGCTTCCGCCTGTCGAACCACGCCGCGTTGCGCTTCGATGCGCTCGGCGCGCGGGCCGCTGCTCACGATTTCGAGCTGCTGCTCGGCCTGCTCGGCCTCCGCGCGTGCGACCGCATAGACCGTCTCCGCATGCTCGAGCGCCTCGCGACTGACCGCTCCGCCTTCGTACAGCTTGCGCGTCCGGTTCAGGCGCGACTGCGCTTCCTGCATGCGACGACGCGCGGCTTCCACCGCCGCCTGCGCCTGACGCTCCTCTTCCGGGCGCGCACCCCGTTGCAGCTCTGCGAGCAGCGCCTGCGCCACATCCAGCTGCGCCCTGGCCGCGGCGCGACGCGCTGCCAGCTCATCCTGCACGAGGCGCGCGAGCGTTTCCCCCTGCTGCGCGAAATCGCCTTCGCGTACGTTGATCCCGGCAATGCGTCCGCCCGCCTTGAAGCCGAGATCCGCTTCCGTCGCCTCCACCGTGCCGGACGCGTCGATCCGGTTGCGTGCGTCGGCGTCATCACGCAGCACAACCCAGGCGGCGAGCGCGGCCGCGATCAGCACCACCACCGCGATGATGTGCTTGTCTCGTCTCATCGATGTGACTCCACGTTATCGGCAAGCCAGCTTTCGGACAGCACGCCCGTGATGCGCGCGAGCTCGACCAGTGCCATCAGCTCCTGCGCGTGCGCCTCGCTCAATCCCGCGCGTGCGCGTAACAGATCCGCCTCCGCAGTCAGATAGTCGGACTGCACACCCGCGCCCGCTTCCAGCGCGAGCCGGTCGATGCGCGCGACCTCCTGCGACTGTGCGACCGCCGCTTCCAGCGCGCCGGCG
>JBQTJO010000376.1:0-13549 GCA_052387015.1 Gemmatimonadota bacterium | reverse complement strand
GATAGCCGACTTCGAGACCGGCGCTCGGCGAGCGCCAGCTGGCGCCCGCGTCGTCGCTCTCGAGGTAACCGTCGCCCGCGGCCACCCGCAGCATGTGCGGTGCCGCCGGGTGGATCGCCAGCTCGTGCGTGTCCCACGGCCCGCCAGGCACGCGGTCGCGCCACGTGTGACCACCGTCCGTTGTGGACACCAGCGCGCCGGCTTCGATCGCTACCCACAAACGCCCCGGCTCGTGCGGATGACACGCGACCCAGCGCACGTGATGCGTCTCCGGCCTGGGCGGAAAAGCCCACTCCGATGACGACGGCAGCGCCTCCAATCCTCGCGCTTGCTCCCATGTCTCGCCCCCGTCTTCCGAGCGCCACATTTCGCTGGGCTCAGTGCCGGCCCATACGACGTCGGGTGCTGCCGGGCTGGCCGCAATGGCCGTGATCATGCGACCGGCGAGCCCGGCCGAATGCCATGTCGCGCCCTGATCCTCGCTCCTGAACACGCCGCCTCGATGCGTGCCGCACCATACCCGTCCTGCAGCCAATGCGTCCGCGGCGAGGCAGGTCGGGCGGTCGTTCAGGCCACGAGCCGTGAGAGCAGTTGCGTCATCAGCGTCGATGATGACGATGTCGCTCTGGGTGGCGATCAGTATTCGCGTCATTGTGGACGTTCGGTGATCTCTTTCAACCTTTGCAGCGCCGGCGGAAACATTTCGCTGAACATATCCACGTACTCTTCAGGCGCTTCCAGATCAACTGTGACGGTGGTCACTCCGTCGCGCTCTGTAAGCGTGTAGTTCTCGAGACCACCTGACGATTGACTCGTCCGCTCGTCGAGGGGCTGCACTTCACCATCGTGGATTTCGGCGAGGTGTTTGAAGGACATGAATTCATTGGGCACGAGCTTTTCGATGACGCTGTCCAGGCCATGCCCTTCACCGTCCAGGAACTGGATGCGGCTGCCTTCCTTCCAATCACTGATTGCGTGCGATCGCGGCGCGAACACGCTCGTCCATTCGCGGTAGGTGTCGTCATTCCAGAGGACCTGCCACACGTCTTTTCTCGGTGCGTCGATGTCAACGCTGAAATGCAACGGTTTCATGACAGGATTCCTCCTCGCTTCAGGCGATCGTCAGCATGCGGTGGATGGCGAGACGCGCGTGTTTCGCGCTCTTGCGGGGGACCGCGACTTCGTATTTGACGGCCGACGTGTTCACGCATGCGCCGGCGACGCCTTCCGGATTCTCGCTGCGCCACTTTCTCACATCGTTCGCATGAATCGTCGAAGCCAGCGAGCAGCCCGCGCACGGATCGCGCATCAGCACCCGCCTGGCTTTCTCGTTCGGCCACACGTACAGCTACCATTCGACACCGGTGGCAGGCGTTCGACACGCCGATCAGCGCTTCCAGGCCGGCGTCACGATCGACTTCTGACCAACTCTGGTGCGAACTGCCAACGTACAGAATCGCGCTTAGACATCCTCCTCGACGTGCAGTCCGGCGCTCTCGAGCAGCCGAATGATTTCGACGACGTGCTCCCGCCCGCGCGTCTCCAGGTGCACCACGATCTCGACTTCCGCCACCGACACATCCGCGAATGCGCGCCGATGCGAGATCTCCAGCACGTTGGCGCCCGCTTCCGCCACCATGCGCGTGAGGCGCGCCAGCGAGCCGGGACGATCGCGCATCTTCACCATGAGGTGCGCGATGCGGCCTTCCTTGACCAGCCCGCGCTCGATGACCCGCTCGATAATGTTGACGTCGATGTTGCCGCCCGAGACGATCAGCACGGCAACGTCGGCCGGCCGAAACCCAACCTTGCCGGCCGCCAGCGCGGCCAGACACGCCGCGCCCGCGCCTTCGGCTACGATCTTCTGCCGCTCGATCAGCAGGTGCACGGCCGCCGCGATTTCCTCCTCCGCGACCGTGACGATCTGATCCACCAGCTTCTCGATCACAGGAAAGGTCCGCTCGCCCAGACGCTTCACCGCGATGCCGTCGGCCATGGTTTCGCTGGTTTCGATGTGAACGATGCGTCCTGCCTCGCGCGAGGCCAGCGCGGAGGCGGCCGCGTCGGCCTCGACACCGATCACGCGCACGTCGGGTCGCAGCTCCTTGAGCGCGATCGCGATGCCGGAGATCAGGCCACCACCCCCGATCGGCACCAGCACGGTCGTCAGATCCGGCAGCTGCTCGAGCAGCTCGGCGCCGATCGTGCCTTGGCCGGCAATGACCTGGTCGTCGTCGAACGGGTGAACGAGAGTGAGCCCATCAGCTGCCGCCAGCCGCTGCGCTTCGATCATCGCATCCGAAACCGTCTGCCCGTAGAGCGAGATCTGCGCGCCGTAGCGGCGTGTATTCGCCAGCTTGATGAGCGGGGTCGCCTCGGGCATCACGACGGTCACGGCAATGCCGAGCCGGCCGCAGTGGTACGCCACCGCCTGCGCGTGATTGCCCGCGCTCGCGGTGACGACACCACGCTGCTTCTGCTCCGCCGAGAGATCGAGCAGCCGGTTCAGCGCGCCTCGATCCTTGAACGAGCCCGTGCGCTGCAAATTTTCGAGCTTGAGATGAAGCGGGCAGGGAAGCAGGTCACCGAAGGCAAGCGCCGGGATACACGGCGTGTGCACGATGCCCGCGCCAATGCGTTCACGCGCACTCAGAATATCAACCAGTGTAGGCACGAGCCAGCGCGTCCGGAATCAGTGTGATTTCATGCAAGTGGGGGAATGTCGAGCCTTGCCTCGGAGTGGTCAAGCGCGAAGTGCCGATCCCGGGCACGCATCTTGTTCAATAGGAGAGCTGCGGTAGGCGGTCCTCCGCGTGTTCTGGTGGTTGGTGACTGGGGATTGGGAGGTAGGGAGATGTCGTACCTACGGAAACATGTGCTCGCTGCCGGTGTTGCCCTGGCCCTCGGGGCCTGCGCATCGGCCGCCGAGCAGCAGGAATACTATGGCTTTGCCGCCGCGCCAGGAGATGAGAAAACGATCGTCCAGGTCGAGAATCAATATTTCGGCGACATGACGATATATCTTCTCAACGGCGGTTCGCGTACCCGGCTCGGCAGGGTTGGCACCATGAGCAGTGCGGCTTTCGAAATTCCGAACGGCCTGCTCGGTTTCAGTGATGTGCGCCTGCTGGCCGAGCCGTTGGGTCCGGACGCCGGCTTCACGTCGGAGCCTTTGCTGGTTTCACCCGGATCGAAAATCGAGTTGCGGCTCGCGAGTCATTTGCCGATGTCGTACTATTCGGTCTGGTAGACGTGTCGAACCGCAGGGGACGCCTGGCGCGGTGCGTCCTCTGCGGCATACAATCCTTCCGAATGCCGCTGCACTGAAGTAGGGGTAACGCGCTCCTCACGCGTATACATACTGTTGAACGGGACATCACAGACACATGCGAATCTCGATGACGAGCGCGCTGACCGCTCTGCTGGCCGGCGTCTGTTTTATATGCAGCCCTGCACACGCGCAGCAGCGCGCTTACGAACTCGACACCCTGCACGTGCGTGCCGTGTCGCGCGTGCCGCAGGTCGGGCAGGCTGCGTTTCGCAGCGTCGACGTCGTGAGCCGCAGTGACATCGAGCGTCTGCCCGGGCGTACGTTAGCGGATGTTCTCGCCCGCGTTCTCGGAGTGGACATCGCGCCTCGCTCGCCGGCCCAGGCGGACCTTTCGATTCGAGGCTCCACTTTCGAGCAGGTGCTCGTGCTGGTCGATGGCGTGCGCGTTTCCGATGAGCAGACCGGCCATTTCGATCTCGATCTGGCAGTGCCGCTCGAGATGGTCGAGCGCATTGAAGTGTTACGCGGGTCCGGCTCGGCTGTGCACGGCTCCGATGCGGTAGGTGGCGTCGTGAACATCGTGACGAGTGCGAGCAGCCGGGTCGCCGCACAGCTCCAGGGCGGCAGCTTCGGTACCGGCTTCGGTTCGATCGTGGCCGGCACGCACGGCATTCAGGCCGGCGGCGACTACGCGCGCTCCGACGGCCATCGCGCCGGCACCGACTACGAGATCTATCAGGCCCGCGCGTCGGCGACCCGGGCACTTCGCAACGGGCAGATAGGTCTCGATCTCGGCTTCGCTGTGCGTGACTTCGGCGCGGCGGACTTCTACGCGCCGTTCCAATCGCACGAGCGCACGTCCACCGTCACGGCGGTGCTGCGCTTCGAGCCACTCGCTTCGCGAGACTGGCAGGTCGCGCCGCAGCTCAGCATTCGGCGGCACACCGACCGCTTCACGCTCAAGCGCGAGGACCCGTCCTTCTACCAGAACGAGCACGAGAGCTGGCAGACGGCCGCGGAGGTCACGGCGCGCTACGCCGGCAGCGAGAGGTTTTCGGTTGTGCTCGGAGGCGAGGCATTCGCGGCAGGGCTCGAGAGCGCGCGACTCGGTGACCGCATGGAGCGGCGCGCCGCGCTGTTCACTGAGGCGACGCTCGGCAACGTACGCATCAGCGCGCTGAACGCCGGGCTGCGAACCGATTTCGGGACCACGTTCTCGACCTTTGCGTCGCCTTCGCTCGCGCTCACCATGCGCGTGCGCAATGGACTCCAGTTGCGCGCGTCCGCGGCGCGCGGCTTTCGCGTGCCGGCCTGGACCGAGCGCTATTACACGGATCCGGCCAACATCGGCGATCCCGATCTCGCGCCGGAAAGATTCTGGACGGCCGAGGCCGGTGCGCGGCTGAAGATGGCCGGTGGTTTCGATTTCGACGTCGCAAGCTTCTACCGCCGGTCCGAGGACCTGATCGATTGGGCGAAGCCCGCGAACGCGACGCCGGCTGCACCGTGGCGCACCATGAATGTCGAGCACGCGGACTTTCGCGGCGTCGAAGCGCGGCTCCAGCTGCCGAGCATACACGGCGTGCGAATTGGTGCGGCTGCGATGGCGCTGTCGGTCGATGCGGCCGATGCGGACGGCTATATCAGCAAATACGCGCTGCGGCAGATCACGCAGCAGCTGGGCTTTAGCCTCGAGGTGCCCCTACTTCCTTCCATGGTCGCCTCGAGCAACTTGCGCAACGCCCGGAGGCGCCTCGAGGGTAGCTTTACAACCGCGGACCTGCGCGCGAGCTGGACCGTGCGCCAGTTCCGCGTCGACGTCGACGTCATGAATCTCACCGGCGCGAGCTATCGCGACGCGTCCGCCAAACCGGTTGCGGGGCGTGCCTTCTCGGTCGGCGCAGCGTGGCGCTTGCGGTGACGGTATCCGTACCCTGTAACCGTTAACCGCAAACGGTTCAATCCAAAGGATGTCGCGCGCATCCAGGTACTGAATGGTCCCGCCGGCACCTCCATGTACGGTATGCGGGGGGCGCCAACGGTGTGATCCTGATCACGACCAAACAGGGCCCTTGACACGCCATAGCCGTATGTGGTACAATGGCCGACCGAACCAAATCTTGTTTACGGAGTCGCACAAAAAGCAATGAATCTCGGCCTCGCGCTCGTACTCGTCCTCGTTATTCGACTCCTCGGCATTATTACGCCGAGAGGAGAGGCCGCGCGCGCGCTTACTGGCTAGACAGCATAGCAAACGTAAACACCCGCGGGCCTTCTCCGAGAGAGAAGGCCCGTTTTTTTGTCCCTTGAAGCGAGCGGTATATGCAGCGGATCCACGTGTTCGACACGACGTTACGCGACGGCGAGCAATCGCCGGGCGCGAGCATGACCCCATCGGAAAAACTGCGCATGGCGCATCAGCTCGATGCGCTGGGCGTTGACGTTCTCGAAGCCGGCTTCCCGATCAGCTCCACTGCCGATGCCGATGCGGTCCAGGCAATCGCGCGCGAGGTCCGACGGCCGGTCATCGCAGCCCTCGCACGCGCACACGCGCGGGACGTCGATGAGGCCGCCGCCGCCCTCGAGGCGGCACAACGGTCGCGCATCCACGTCTTCATAGCGACCTCCGACCTGCACCTCGACCGCAAGCTCCGCATCGGTCGCGATGAATGCCTGGAGCGCACCGCGAGCGCGGTCGAGCGCGCCCGGCGCTACACGGACGACGTCGAATTCAGCGCCGAGGATGCGACGCGCAGCGACGTCGACTTCCTCTGTAAGGTGATCGAGACCGCGATCGCCGCCGGCGCGACCACCATCAACCTGCCCGATACGGTCGGCTACGCGCACCCCGCGGAGTACCACCGCCTGTTCGAGACGGTGCGCACGCGAGTGCCGAAGGTGAACGACATCATCCTGAGCGCGCATTGTCACGACGACCTCGGCCTCGCCACCGCGAACTCCCTCGCCGCGATCGAAGGGGGTGCGCGCCAGGTCGAGTGCACGGTCAACGGCATCGGCGAACGGGCCGGCAACGCGGCGCTCGAGGAAATCGTCATGGCGCTGCGCACGCGCCGCGACGCGTTCCCTTACCAGACCGCAATCGCGACGCAGGAGATTGCGCGCTCGAGCCAGCTGCTCGCGCACCTGACCGGCCTTCAGCCACAGGTCAACAAGGCGATCGTCGGGCGCAACGCCTTCGCGCACGAAGCGGGCATCCATCAGGACGGCATGCTCAAGGAGCGCACGACCTACGAGATCATGACGCCGCAGAGCGTCGGCGTGCGCCAGACCGACCTCGTGCTCGGCAAACACTCGGGCCGCAATGCGCTCTCGCAGCGGTGCCGTGCGCTCGGCTACGAGCTGAACGACGATGCGCTGGAGCACGCGTACGAGTTCTTCAAGGAGATCGCCGCGCAGAAGAAACGCATCCTCGATGAAGACCTGATCGTCATCCTCAACCACGGCATGCTGAACGGCGTGCCCGAGCACTACCGGCTGCTCTCGCTCCAGGTGCAGTGCGGCACCGAACCATCGGTCGCGCACGTCCGGCTCCAGTGCGGCAACACGCTGCGCGATGCGGTCGCGGAAGGCGACGGGCCGGTCGCGGCCGCGCTGTCGGCGATCGACGCAATGCTCGACTGCCGCACCGAGCTGGTCGAGCTGAACCTGCACTCCGTCACGCCCGGCAACGACGCACTGGGTGAGGTGTCGCTGGTGGTGAAGGTGAACGGCAAGAGCTTCACGGGCCGCGGCGCTTCGCCCGACATCGTGCGCGCGGCCGTCGGGGGTTATCTGCACGCACTGAACAAGGCCGCCCATGCACACGAGCTGGAGGCCGTTGCACTCGAACAGGCGAGCTATCTATGGGGCGTCTGACCCTGTTCGAGAAGGTGTGGAACTCACACCTGGTGCGCGGCGGCGACCCGTCGATCCTGTACATCGATCTGCACCTCGTGCACGAGGTCACGTCACCGCAGGCGTTCACCGCGCTGCGTGAGCGCGGCCTGCGCGTCAGACGGCCGAATCGTACGGTGGCGACGATGGACCATTCCACGCCCACGGTGCGCGGCGCGCTGCCGCTCGCCAACGGCGCCGCGGCGCAGCTCAAGCAGCTCGAGACCAATTGCGCCGAGTTCGGCATCACGCTGCATGCGCTGGGCAGCGAGCGGCAGGGCATCGTCCACGTGATCGGACCGGAGCTGGGTCTCACGCGTCCGGGCATGACCATCGTCTGTGGCGACAGCCACACCAGCACGCATGGCGCGTTCGGCGCACTCGCGTTCGGCATCGGCACGACCGAAGTCGGCCACGTGCTCGCGACGCAGTGCCTGCTCCAGAAGAAGCCGAAGACGATGGAGATCCGCATCGACGGACGGCTCCGCCCCGGCGTCACCGCCAAAGACCTGATCCTCGCGATCATCGCGAAGATCGGCGTCGGAGGCGGCACGGGGCACGTCGTCGAATACACGGGTTCGGCCATCCGGGCGCTTTCGATGGAAGAGCGCATGACCGTGTGCAACATGTCGATCGAGGCGGGCGCGCGCGCCGGTATGATCGCGCCGGATGACACCACTTTCGAGTACGTCGGCTCGGAGGAGGCGGGCTGGCGTGCGTTGCCGGCCGACGAGGGCGCAAATTACGACACGACTGTGGTGATCAACGGCGAAGATGTCGCGCCCATGATCACGTACGGCACCAATCCCGGCATGGCGGTCCGCATCGATGACCGCGTGCCTGTCACTGCGGATCCCAAGGCGCTCGCCTACATGGGACTCAATCCCGGCGAGCCGCTGCTCGGCAAGAAGATCGATGTCGTGTTCCTGGGAAGCTGCACGAACTCGCGGCTCTCGGATCTGCGCGCGGCGGCGAAAGTGCTGCGCGGCCGCCGCGTCGCGGATGGTGTGCGCATGCTGGTTGTGCCCGGCTCGCAGCAGGTCAAGCGTGATGCGGAAGCGGAGGGGCTGCACGAAGTCTTTCGTGCCGCCGGCGCCGAATGGCGCGAGGCCGGCTGCTCGATGTGCATCGCGATGAACGGCGACCAGCTCTCGCCGGGCCAGTACGCGGTCAGCACCAGCAACCGCAATTTCGAGGGCCGGCAGGGCAAGGGCGGACGCACCTTCCTCGCCAGTCCGGCCACGGCTGCCGCGTCGGCGGTGGCGGGCGCGATTGCACGCGCGGAGGAGGTCTGATGCGCGTCGTGGTATTGCCGATCGATAACATCGACACCGACCAGATCATACCCGCGCGCTTTCTTACCGTAACCGGCAAGGATCAGCTGGCGGACGGGCTGTTCGCGGACTGGCCGCAGCGTCCGGAGCGAGGTGCGGAGGTGTTGATCGCCGGGCACAATTTCGGCTGCGGCTCCTCGCGCGAACACGCGGTGTGGGCGCTCCAGTCGTACGGGTTCAAGGCGGTCATCAGCACCGAGTTCGCGGACATCTTCCGCAACAACGCGCTGGGCAACGGCCTGCTGGCGATCCAGCTCGAGAGCGATGCGTACGAGCGAGTCCGCGCGGCCACCGATCTCGAAGTGGATCTCGCGGCTCAGACGGTTACGACGGCGGATGGGTACGTCGCCCGCTTCCCGATCGATCCGTTCGCGAAGCATTGCCTGCTGCAAGCCACCGACGCGCTCGGCTACCTGCTCTCGGCGGATGCAGAGATCGCGGACTACGAGGCGACGAATGCACGCTAACATCGTCGTCCTGCCCGGAGATGGGATCGGTCCGGAGGTCACGCGTGCGGCCGTGCGCGTGCTGGAGATCGTAGCCGAGCGCTGGGATCATACCTTCGACTTCACGAGCGCGCTGATCGGCGGCGCCGCCATCGATGCGACCGGCGAGCCGCTGCCGAAGGCCACGACCGCGGCGTGCAGCACCGCCGATGCGGTGTTGCTCGGTGCGGTGGGCGGACCCAAGTGGGACGCCGCACAAGTGCGGCCGGAATCCGGCCTGCTGGCCATCCGCAAGCAGCTCGGCGTTTTCGCCAATCTGCGTCCGGTGAAAGTTCATCCGGCAGGCGCCCGCATTTCTCCCTTGCGGCCCGAGCGCTTGGAGAACGTCGATCTCGTCTTCGTGCGCGAGCTGACGGGCGGCATCTACTTCGGTCACAAGAGCCGGCAACCGGACTTCGCGAGCGACGTCTGCACCTACACGCGCGCGGAGATCGAGCGCGTCACGCGCGTCGCGGGTGCGCTCGCTCGCCAGCGGCGCGGCAAACTCACCTCGATCGACAAGGCCAACGTGCTCGAGACCTCCCGTCTCTGGCGCGAGGTCGTCACGCGGGTCGTGCGCGAGGAGTTCGCGGACCTGGAGCTCGAGCACCTGCTGGTCGACTCCGCCGCCATGCAGCTGCTGCAACGTCCGGCCGGCTTCGACGTGCTGCTCACCGAGAACATGTTCGGTGACATCCTGACGGATGAGGCCGCGGTTCTGGCCGGCTCGATCGGGCTGTTGCCATCCGCCTCGATCGGTGGGGGCGCCGGTCTGTACGAACCGATTCACGGCTCCGCGCCCGACATCGCGGGGCAGGGCAAGGCCAACCCCATCGGCGCGATCCTCAGCGCCGCGCTCCTGCTGCGCCATTCGCTGCTGCTCGAGACGGAAGCACGCGCAATCGAAGACGCTGTCAGTCTCGTGCTCGATCGCGGGCTGCTCGGCGCGGGCACGGAAGAAATCGCGGGAGCCGTCGCCGCATCACTGACCAAAGAGGAGATCAGTCATGTCTGACCCGAAGACGGGTGCGCAAATCATATGTGAAGCACTGCTCCGTCTCGGTGTCGACGTCGTCTTCGGCATACCCGGCGGTGCAATCATGCCCTTCTACCACGCGCTGCCGGATTATCCGGCGCTGCGTCACGTGCTGTGCCGGCACGAGCAGGGCGCCGGCCATGCGGCCGAGGGTTACGCGCGCGCCAGCGGGCGCGTCGGCGTGTGCGTCGCGACCAGCGGGCCGGGCGCGACCAACCTGGTCACGCCCATCGCGGATGCATGGATGGACAGCACGCCGGTGATCGCGATCACGGGTCAGGTGTCCAGTGCGGTGCTCGGCACCGACGCGTTTCAGGAAACCGACATCACCGGCATCACCATCCCGATCACCAAGCACAACTACCTGGTGACGAACGTCGATGATATTGCGTCCGTCATCGAGGAGGCCTTTCACATCGCGACGACTGGCCGTCCCGGTCCGGTCTTGATCGACATCACGAAGGATGCGCAGCAGGCCCGCACGGTGCCGCAGTGGGGCAGGCAGTTGGATCTGCCCGGTTACGTGCCGCGGCGCGCACCCGACACGCAGCGTCTGGCCGAGGCGGCCGCGCTGATTGCAGCAGCCCGCAAACCGCTGATCATGGCCGGCAATGGTGTGATCTGGTCGGGCGCCACGCGCGAGCTGTCCATTCTCGCGGAACGCACCGGCATTCCGGTGATCACGACGCTGCACGGCAAGGGCGCGTTCCCTGAGGATCACCCGCTCTCGCTCGGCATGCCGGGGATGCACGGCTGGGTGCACGTGAACCGCGCGATTCAGGAGTGTGATCTGCTGTTCAACATTGGCGGCCGCTTCGACGATCGCGTGACCGGCAAGGCGTCTACGTTTGCGCCCAATGCGCAGATCATCCACGTCGACGTCGACCCGTCCGAGATCGGCAAGATCGTGCGCGTCGATCTCGGCATTGTCGGCGACGCGCGCGAAGTGCTGCACGGCCTGCTCGAGGTCGTGCCGGCGCGCGAATGCACCGAATGGCTGGCGCACATCCGCGCGATCCAGACCAGGCACCAGCCGCGCCAGGCCTACTCGCGCCGACCCGAAGTGGATTGCCTGATGCCGCATGACGTCTACGCGGGCTTCAATCGCGCGGCCAGTGCGCGCAGCGGCTACCGTGTCATCACCGACGTCGGCCAGCACCAGATGTGGGCCGCGCAGCTCATCGAGTGGCGGGTCGCGCGCTCGCACATCACCAGCGGCGGCTCCGGCACCATGGGCTTCAGCGTGCCGGCCGCGCTGGGCGCGGCGGTCGCGTGCCCGGCTGAGACCATCTGGGTGATTTGCGGTGATGGCGGCTTCCAGATGACCAATCAGGAGCTGGCGACCATGGCGCAGGAAGGCATCACCAACATCAAGATCGCGATCATCAACAACGGCTACCTGGGCATGGTGCGGCAGTGGCAGGAGCTGTTCGAAAACCGGCGCTACAGCGGCACGCCGCTGTCCGGCCCGGATTTCGTGAAGCTCGCCGAAGCGTACGGCGTGCGCGGCATGCGCGTCGAGTCGCCGCACGAAGTGGACGCGGCGCTGGCGTGCGCGTGGGAGTATCCCGGCTGCGTCGTAATGGATTTCCGGGTCGAGCAGGAAGCCAATGTGTTCCCGATCGTGCCGCAGGGAAAGAGCATTTCCGAAATGCTGGTGTCGGCATGAAGCACACGCTGTCAGCTCTGCTGCGCGATCATCCCGGCGCGCTCAACCGCGCGGTCAGCCTGTTCAGGCGCCGGGGCTTCAACATCGACAGCCTGCACGTCGCGGGCGCCGGCACCGCCGGCATCAGCCGCATGACGCTCGTGGTCGATGCCGATGACATACAGAAAATCGTCAAGCAGCTCGATCGCCTGATCGACGTGCTTCAGGTCGAAGTCGTGCCATCAAACGGAGAATAAGTATGGCGAACCTCTATTACGATCATCATGCCGAGCTCACGCGTCTTGCGGGACGCCGCATCGCGATCATCGGCTACGGCAGCCAGGGGCACGCGCACGCGCTGAACCTCACCGACAGCGGACTGGATGTGCGGGTCGGGCTTCATGCGGGCTCGCGCAGCCGCGCGACCGCCGAGGCGGCCGGCTTGCGCGTGTGTTCGGTCGGGGACGCCGCCGCTGAGGCGGACATCATCATGCTGCTGGTGCCGGACACCGCGCAGGCGGACGTGTACGCGCGTGACATCGAGCCGCAGCTGCGGCCGGGCAAGACGCTGATGTTCGCGCACGGCTTCAATATCCGTTTCGACCAGATTGCGCCGCCGGCCGGCGTCGATGTCAGCATGGTCGCGCCCAAGGCGCCGGGGCATCGCGTGCGCGAGGTCTTCGCGCAGGGAGGCGGCGTGCCGGCACTGCTCGCCGTGCAACAGCATTCATCCGGTGCGGCGTTTCAGGATGAGCTCGCTTACGCGAAGGGCATCGGCTGCACGCGCGCCGGCGTCCTCGAGACCACCTTCGCCGAGGAGACCGAGACCGATCTGTTCGGCGAGCAGGCCGTGCTGTGCGGCGGCGTGTCGGAGCTGATCAAGTCCGGTTTCGATACGCTGGTCAGCGCGGGCTATCAGCCGGAAGTCGCGTACTTCGAGTGTCTGCACGAGCTGAAGCTGATCGTCGACCTCGTTTACCAGGGCGGCCTCAACTACATGCGCTATTCCGTCTCCGACACCGCCGAGTACGGCGATTATGTGGCCGGCAAGCGCGTGGTCAACGAGCAGAGCCGCCTGGTCATGAAGCAGCTGCTTGCCGAGATCCAGGATGGCAGCTTCGCGCAGCGCTGGATCAGGGAGAACCGGAACGGGCGACCGAATTTCAATCGCCTGCGTGCGCGCAACACGGAGCATCCGATCGAGACGGTCGGTCGCGAGCTGCGCCGCATGATGCCGTTCATCCAGCCCAGGGAGGTCGCTCCGCAGCCAGAGGTCGTCCATGCGTGATGGCGGTCTCGGCAGCCGGACCATTACCGCCGGATTCGATCGTGCGCCCGCGCGTGCCATGCTGCGCGCGGTCGGCTTCACGGATGAGGATTTCGAGAAGCCGCTGATCGGCGTGGCCAACACCTGGTCTGAGACGACGCCGTGCAACGCCCACCTGCGCGAGCTCGGCCAGTGGGTGAAGGAGGGCGTCCGCGAGGCCGGTGGCGCGCCGCTGGAGTTCAATATGCCGGTCGTCTCGGACGGCATCACGATGGGCACCGAAGGCATGAAGGCCTCGCTCATCAGTCGCGAGCTGATCGCGGATTCCATCGAGCTGATGGGGCGCGGCTATTTCTTCGACGGCATCATCGCCATCTCCGGGTGCGACAAGACCATTCCGGGCACGGTCATGGCGCTGGCTCGCCTCGATCGGCCGGGTCTGATGCTGTACGGCGGCTCGATCATGCCCGGGCGGCACGATGGTCGTGACATCACGGTTCAGGATGTGTTCGAGGCGGTCGGCGCGCGCGCGGCCGGCCGCATCACGGATGAGGAGCTGCACGCCATCGAGTGCGCCGCGTGTCCGGGCGCCGGCGCGTGCGGCGGACAGTTCA
>JBQTJO010000375.1:0-2994 GCA_052387015.1 Gemmatimonadota bacterium | reverse complement strand
GGGCGGTGGGGGGGGGGGGGTTCGGTCTCTTTCTCCCCCCGCCCCCCCCCCCCCACCCCCACCCGCCTCCGCCTCCGCCTCCGCTCCCGCCTCCGCCTCCGCCTCCGCGATTCAGGTGACGCTCCTTATAAACCGGTCGACGGCCGCCGGATTGTACGCGAAGAACAGTTCCGGCTCGAGCATCTCCAGCTCCATCAGCACCAGCCTGCCCTGCCGATCGGCGACCGCATCCACGCGCGCGTACAGCCATGGCTGATCCACGGCAGCGACCACGCTCTGCGCCCACGCGATCTGATCGGCGGGCGCATCGATGCGTTCGACCGTGCCGCCCCACTCGATGTGCACCCTGAGCTCCTCGCCCGCGGCCTTCTTCAGCACACAGTGCGTGAATTCGCCGCCGATGAAGACGAACGAGCGCTCGCCGGCCGCGACTCCGGTCACAAACTGCTGCACCAGCACGCTCATCGCGGCGACCTGCGCGGCGAAGCGCTGCTCAGCCGCGACCGGCGCGGGCGCGTTCACCTGCCATGTCGCGAAGCCGGTCGATGCAACGGTGGGCTTCACGACCACACGCTGCCAGCCCGTCTCGGCCATGATGTCCGCCAGCGTGCGCGCGCCGCCGCGCTCGACGATACGGGTCGGCGTGATGTGCACGCCGCGCCGCTCGAGCTCCAGCATGTAATGCTTGTCGGAATTCCAGCGCTCGAGCGCCGGCGGATTGTAGACACGAGCGCCGCCCGCCTCGAGCGCGTCCAGCCACGCCAGGAAGTGCGCGTATTTGAGATGGTAGTCCCAGATGCTGCGCGTCACGACCGCATCGTACCGCGTCCAGTCGGTCGTGCCGTCCCAGACCACGGGCTGCGCATCGATGCCGCGCCGCAGCATTTCATCGTGGAGAACGCGATCGTCCTCCGAGAGCTGCGGCAGGTGCGCCGCAGTGGCGAGTGCGATGCGCATCAGAGTCGCTGCGCAGCCGTGCGCGCCGCGGCACGAGCCGCGGCCTCGTGGAGATCGTCCTGGTCGGCGGGCACGGGATCTTCGCCGGGATTGATGAACAGGTCGCGCACCAGCCCCTGCTGCCGCTCGTACAGGCGGCGATACAGTCCATTGTTGCGCAGCAGCTCGGCATGCGTGCCGCGCTCGACGATGCGGCCTGCGTCGAGCACGAGAATCTGATCCGCGCTCTGAATGGTCGACAGGCGGTGCGCGATGACGAAGGTCGTGCGCCCCTTGCGCAGTGAGCGCAGTCCGTCCTGAATCATAGCCTCGCTCTCGCTGTCGAGGCTCGAAGTCGCTTCGTCGAGGACGAGAATGCGCGGGTCCGCCACGATGGCGCGCGCGATCGCGACGCGCTGGCGCTGACCGCCCGACAACTTCACGCCGCGCTCGCCGACGATCGTGTCGTAGAGGCGCTCGAAGCGTTTCACGAACTCATCGACGTGTGCGACGCGTCCCGCCGCGCGCACCTCCTCATCGGTTGCGTCCGGTTTAGAAAACGCGATGTTCTCGCGAATCGTGCCGTCGAACAGGAAGTTGTCCTGCATCACGACGCCGAGCTGGCGGCGGTAGTCGCGCAGGCGCAGCGTGCTCAGGTCCCTGCCGTCGGTCATGATCCGGCCGGCTTTCGGCCGGTGAAACGCCATGACCAGCCCGATCAGCGTGCTCTTGCCCGAACCGCTCGGCCCGACCAGCGCGGTGGTCGTGCCCGCGGGTGAGTGGAACGAGACGTCGCGCAGAACCGGCACGCCCGCCTCGTACTCGAAGCTGACGTTGTCGAATACGACGTCGCCCTGGACATCCTCGATCGGCAGCCGCGCCTCGTCCTCTTCATCTTCGGTTGCCAGGACGCGGATCTCACGAATGCGGTCGAGTCCGGCGAACGCCTCGGTAATCTGCGTGCTGATCGACGCGATCTGCGCGAGCGGCGCGACCAGCATGCCAACGAACAGCACGTACGTCAGCAGATCGGTCACCTTCATCTCGCCCGCCAGCAGGTCGTTGCCGCCCACGTACAGGATCATCACGGAGATGCCGCCGATCACGAGCGTCGAGAACGCGGTAACCGCGGATGTGCCGGTGATCGTGCTCGCAACGTTGCGGAACAGGCGCAACACGCCTTCGCTGAAGACGTGCTGCTCGCGATCTTCCGCGACGTAGGTCTTGATCAGGCGCACACCACCCAGCGATTCGGCAAGGCGGCCGGTTACATCGGCTGTGATCTCGCCGCGCTTGCGAAAGATCGGCCGCAGCCGCTTCATCGCGATCGAGATGGCGAGCGCGAAAAGGATCAGGAATACAACGGTCGCGAGCGTCAGGCGCCAGTGCAGGTTGAGCAGGACGATGAACGCGATGACCGCGGTGATCATGCCGCCCACCAGCTGCACGATGCCGGTGCCGATCAGGTTCCGGATGCCTTCCGGATCGTGCATGATGCGCGAAATCAGCACGCCGGCCTTGGTCGAGTCGAAATAGCTGACCGGCAGCCTGATGATGTGGCGCTGCACCGACTCGCGCATGGTGGCGATGGCGCGTTGCGCGGCGACGCTCACGACCTGCGACAGACCGAAGGAGCTCGCGACCTGCACGACGGTCGCCGTCAGGGCCAGCAGGGCGAGGTCGTCGAGCAGATCGGCACGGCCGGGGGTGAGAATGTAGTCACCCAGGATCTTGGGCGTGTAGGGCAGCACCAGGCCGGCCAGCCGGTTGATGATCATCAGCACGAGGCCGATCGCGAGGGAGCGACGATGCGCCCAGACCAGCTGGCCGGCTTCCTCGCGAACATTCTCGAAATTGATTTTGCGGCGTGGCTTCTCTTCCGTCATCAGCGAAACCTGGAATACATTGCTGTCATGATCAAGAACGTGCTCGTTTCCATAATAGTCGTCCTAACCGCTGTAGTTCCTGCGCACGCGCAGCAGGCGGACCTGATCCTGACCACCGGCCGCGTCTATCCGGTGGCCGCGGCGCGGCCGCGCGCGCAGGCGGTCGCGATCC
>JBQTJO010000374.1:0-4247 GCA_052387015.1 Gemmatimonadota bacterium | reverse complement strand
GCGACGGCGCGTGCTGGAGAACGCCGTCGATCCGGTAGCGCACGGCAAGTCCGGTCCCCTGAGATTCGAGATGAACGTCGGACGCGCGCGCATCGAGCGCCTCGAGCAGCAGGAGATTGACCAGCCGCACATCAGCTCGCGGGCGCTCAGGCCGTCCGCGCCATAGATGCGGCGAATGGCCGACCTTATTTTATGTTCCGGCAGCTGAACCAGATCGACCGCGCAGTCGAAATGATAGGCCAGATCATCCAGCGTCTGGACGTCCACTTGCGAATGCCAGGTTGCCACCGACAGGCGACCACCTTCCACACTCAACGGCAACACGCCGTAGTTTTCCAGGTACTCGGCCGTGAAGGCAGAGATCATAGGCGCGAGATTGTCCAGGACCGTGCTCATCGGATTCCCACAGTTTTAAATGGAGACTTCAGCCGAAACGGCGGGAGAATGGAGGTTTGCGGTCGGGTGCGCAGCCCTTTGCGTGACTTTGTGGACTTTGTGTGAATCAGGTCCGTCGTAAACTCAGATCTTCGCGCCAAGGTGCTCCCCCCATTCGGCAGCCAGTTCCGCACCCTGATGTAGCAAGTCCGTCCGCTCGGCCTCGGTCAACGGCACGAACGCGCGCGCGCGCTGCACGTTCTCATCCAGCTCATCGACGTTGACCATGCCGATGACCGCGCTCGCGCAGCCCTCGAGTGAAAGCGCGTAGCGAAGCGCCATGTCGTGATACTTGTCGTCCATGAGTGCGGGCGTGTGGCCGTTGCCCTTGATGCCGCCGTAGACCTTCATCGCGACCAGCCCCATCTGCCTGCGCCGAGCGAAAGGCCAGATGCCTCCCTCGAAGTCGTAGGTGTGCACGTCCGCGAAGTTGACCGCGGTCATCAGCACATCGAGATCGTAATCGGCGAGAGCGCGCAGGAAACGGTCGGGTCGATTGTGGCCGGTCACGCCGATGTAGCGCGCGAGGCCCTCCTGCTTTGCCTTCATCACGGCCTCGAACACGCCGTGCTTCGAGAACACGATGTCGGGATCCATCCTGTCGTGACCGAGCGAGTGCACGTACAGGATGTCGAGATGATCGGTGCGCAGCTCCTTCAGGTTGCTCTCGAGCAGTCTGCGCGCGGCCTCGCCATCCGGTTTGAAAACCTTGGAAGCGAGGAAGATCTCGTTACGGCGCGCGGAAAGCGCGCGCCCGATCTGGAGCTGGGCGCGGCCGTAGCCGCCGATGGCGGGGGCGGTGTCGATGTAGTTGACGCCGAGATCGACGGCCTTGTTCAGGAGATAGGCGGCGACGTCGTCGCCGAGGCCGCGGCCCATGGCGGCGGTGCCGAGACCAATGATCGGCACCCACTCGCCGGTGCGGCCGAGCTGGCGTTTGGGAAAGGTGAGCGAGCTGAGCGACGGAACCGTCGTGTCGGCGAGCTTCGCGCCGCCACTGAACAGGCGCGAAAAGAACTCACGCCGCCCGACCTCATTCATCGTGCGTCAGTGTTGCGCCTGTCCGTCGGGGCGGAAGCGCACCTGGATGAAGAACAGCGCGAGCGCGACCAGCAGGCACACACCCGCGAGCGCGAACCACGGGCCGCCGTGCTCGACCAGCCCGTGTCCGAAAAAGATCGGCACCGCCATCGCGAACACGACCGACGCCAGCAGCACAATACTCCAGAGGAATTTCATACTCGTAGTTTCCTATCGTGTCATTGCCCGGACTGCATTGAGTCCTTCCTGGGTCCACTTCGGCGGCTCGCGCCGGCTGGCGACCTCGTGCGCGAGATAATACGCGAATCTCGCGATGCGCGCAGCCTTGTCGCCGTCGATCTTCTCGACTTCGTCGGACGGGCGATGGTAGTCCTCGTGCACGCCCGAGAAGAAGAAGATCGCGGGGATCTCCTTCCTGGCGAAGTTGTAGTGGTCGCTGCGGAAGAAGAAGCGCTCGTTCGGCCAGATGTCGCGCGAGGCGGTCAGGCCGAGCTCGGGGTGGCTGCGCGCGATCTCGAGCGCGAGCGGCCCGAGCGAGGAGTACTCCTGCCCGATCGCGACCACCGTGTCCGGCGCGTTGCGGCCGATCATGTCGATGTTGATGTTCGCGATGATGCTCGAGAGCGGCACCGTGGGATGGTCGGCGAAGTACTGCGAGCCGAGCAGCCCCTTCTCTTCCCCGCTCACCAGCAGGAACATGACCGAGCGCGCCGGCCGCTGCGGCAATGAGGCGAGCGCCTCGGCGACTTCGATCACCGCGGAGGTGCCGGACGCGTCGTCGTCGGCGCCGTTGTAGATGGAATCACCGGTCGCGTCCGGCCGGTCGACGCCGACGTGATCCATGTGCGCGCTCAGCACCAGGTAGGTGTCGCGCAGCTCGGGATCGCTGCCGGGCAGCACGGCGACGACGTTGGGCGGCCGATACACGTCTTCCTGCACCGGCGCCGCGATCTGCGCGACGGTGGCCTGCAACCGCACCGGCTCGATGGTGCCGGCCTGCGCACGCGCGACCAGCGCAGCGAGATCGTGGCCGGCGCGGCGGAACAGCTCGCGCGCGCGGTCGTTGCGCAGGAACACGGTCGAGACGACCGGCGCGACCGACCTGGTAACGGAGAACGCGGCGGCCCGCGCCTTCACGTCCGCCTCGCTGATGGACGGATCGAGCACGACGATCAGCGCGTTCGCGCCTTCCCGCCTGGCCGCGTTGCGCGCGCTCAGCACGGCCGTGCGCCACGCGCGATCGGGCGCGCCGCCCACGTAGACGATGCGCACGTGACCGCCGGGCGGATCGGTTGTCACCCGCTCGCTATTCTCCGGCCTGGGTGTGTCGACGAAGTAGAGATCGCCCGAAGCGCGCACCGGCGTGCCGGCCCACGCGAAAAGATCGCTACCGAAGGTGTAGCTGACCGCTTCGCCGCGCGTTGTCACCGTCAATGAAGTGCTGTCGCCGATCAGGCGACGGACCGTAAAGGGATAACGCTGGTAGTATGTACCCTCGTCGCCACGCGGCTGGAGGCCGAGACGCTGGAATTCACTGGCGATGTAGGCGGCCGCGGCTTCCAGACCCGGGCTCGGCGTGTCGCGACCACGCAGCGCGTCGCTGGCCAGAAAGGCGATGCGGGCTTTCATGTCGCCGGCCGTGATGGTGGCGGCGCCGGCGTCCGTGGCGGCCGCGACCGGCTGCACCGCGCTCCGCTGGAGCGCCGGTCCGCTACATGCGCAGAGCGCAGCCAGACACAGGATTGTTAAGGTTCTCATGCAGCCAATATACTCACTTTCATGACAACGACGACACGGGTCGACCTGCTGCAGCCGCAGGATCTCGTTCAGCTGGGCGGCCTCGAATTCGTTGCGCGCGAGGTGGTCGAAGGCTTTCTGACCGGCCTGCACCGCTCACCGCACCGCGGCGTCTCGGTGGAATTCGCCGAACACCGCATGTATCAGCCCGGCGATGACCTCCGCTACATCGACTGGCGCATGTTCGGCCGCTCCGACCGCTACTACGTGAAGCAGTTCGAGGAGGAGACGAACCTGCGCACGTATCTGCTGATCGACACCAGCTCGTCGATGGCCTGGTCGTCCGCGCCGGGCGAGCTGCCGCCCAAGCTGTGGTACGCGAAGCAGCTGGCGGCGTGCCTGTCACTGTTGCTGCTCCGGCAGGGCGACTCGGTGGGCGTGGTCGGCTTCGACGAGGAAGTGCGCGTCACGGCCGCACCGCGCGGCGGCCGCCGTCACTGGTACGACATCCTGCGCAGCGTCGCCTCGCTCGAGGCGAGCGGCCGGACCGAAGCCGCATCCGCGGTGCGCGACATTGCCGGACGTTTGCGACGTCGCGGCCTGGTGATCCTCATCTCCGATCTGCTGGTCGACCCGGAAACGACGCGGCTCGCGCTGCGCTTCCTGCGGCATCGCGGACACGAAGTGCTGGTCTTCCATCTGATGGATCCGGGCGAGCGCGAGCTGCCGTCGGTCGGCGATGCGCGCTTCGTCGATCCGGAGACCGAGGACGAGCTGCCGGTCAGCGTCGCGGACATGCGCGCCGAATACCGTGAAGCCGTGCAGCACGCGGTTCGCGAGTGGCACGACACGCTGGTGCCGCACGGCATCGACTACAATCTGCTGGAGACGAATCAGCCGATGGCCGGACCGCTGCGCCTGTATCTGCGCAAGCGTGAAAGACTGGGTTAATGGGCTTTCTGAACCCGTGGTGGCTGGCGCTGGGCGCGGCGATCTCGGTGCCGCTCATCATCCACCTGTTGCAACGCCATCAG
>JBQTJO010000373.1:0-7162 GCA_052387015.1 Gemmatimonadota bacterium | reverse complement strand
GGGCGCCCTTGTGAGCGCCCGCCCCGAAGCACACCAACACCCGCTGCCCCGCTACTCCCCTACTCGTCATCTTCGATGTTCACGGACGCAGTGGCCGGCACCGCGAGCCGGATTGTCACATCACCCTGCGTCGCGCGACGTGTGCGCGCCGGCCGGCCGCGGAAGGACCGCGGTGTGTATTCGCCGCCGCCGAGCGGCATTGGTGCTTCGGCCTCGTACAGCCCGGTCTGGAAGGATGGACCGATGGGCGCCTGCATGTCACCGACCGAGAAGGAATCCACCAGCCTGAGCCCGACTTCCTCGAACTCGGTCGGCTCCGGCTCGAACGTCTCGGCTGGCGATCCGACCGCCGCGAACGTTTCCGGCACGGCTTCCTCCAGTGCCGCGAACTCCGCCACACCTGCGGGCACCGCTTCCGGCAGGACGACTTCCGGCAGCAGCGACGGCTGCGCCATCACGTGGCACTGCACGCCCTCGAGCCAGTAGCCGTAACGGCCTCGGCCCAGCTCGTTGAAGTTCGTCGTATAGAAGTGATCGGTGTTGCGCGCATTCCAGTAGCGATAGAGCGCCACCGCCCCGCTGCCCGCACCGGCACGCACCCAGCACTGGATGCCCTCGAAGACGTAGCCATAGCGGCCCGAGCCGATCTCGTTCCAGCTGGTCGTGTAGAAGTGATCGCCGATGCGCGGGTTCCAGTAACGGTAGAGCGGAACCGTGTTGGACTGACGTGTCGGATAGACGTGGCACTGCACGCCCTCGTAGCGCCAGCCGTAGCGGCCGGGCCCCAGCTCGTTGTAGCTGGTCGTGTAGAAGTGATCGCCGATGCCGGGATTCCAATAGCGATGGAGCGGCACGGTCCGCACGCGCGGCTGGATTGGCGCGAGCCCATCGAACGCGGCCTTCGCGCGCAGGATCCCTGCGCCCGTATGCTGATCGATGCCCGCGGGCCCGAGGTCCTTCGCGGTGCGCTTCAGCACATCCTTCGCTTCCTGCGGCGTGAGCGCCGGTTTGCGCTGCTTGAGCAGGGCGACGATGCCCGCGGCAATCGGCGTCGCGGCAGAAGTCCCGCTGTCGCTGTTGAAGTAGCCGGTGAAGTGCGTCACGCTACAGAAGTCCGGTTTGTCCTGATCGAGCGCGGCCGGACCCTGACTGCTGTAGCCGACGAAGTTCTCGTTGCGGTTCACCGCCCCGACCGTCATCACCTGCGGATGTCCGTTCGCGCCCCAGATGCTTCTGCCGGGACCGTTGTCGGCGCCGCAGCGTCCATCCGGGCAGGTGCCGCCACAGTTGCCGGCGGCGAACAGCACGTGGATGCCTTCGTTCACGGCTTCCACGACCTTGCGTGTGAACGGGTGATTCGGATCACGCGCATACGTCGCATCCCACGACTCCTGGAAGATACCCCAGCTGTTGGTGAGCACGTGCGGCGTGCCGTTCACGCGATGCCGGTCGATGCACCACTGGAATGCCTGGAGCGCGCGGCTGATGGTGCCCGGTATGTTGGTCGCACCCGCGATGCGCAGATCATAGAGCTGCGCGTCGGGCGCCATGCCCAGGACGTCGGTCGCGCACATGTTGCCGTGGTCGCCCCATTTGCTCGACTCGGTGCCCCAGTCCGCCGGCCAGCCGTCGATGACGCGCGGGATGCGGCGCTGCCCTTCGGTGTTCTTCACCGGCCGGCCCTGCGCGGTGATGCCGCTGTCGACGACGCCCACCACGATCCCGGTGCCACGAAAGCCCGCGCTCCAGATCTGATTCGCACCAAGATAGGCTGCGACGTCGGCCAGCGTGCCCTTCGGCGTCGCGGGATCACAATCGCAGGGCGGAATCGGACACGGCGCCATGCCGAGCGAGTCCGCCGTGCTCACGTGCGGATAGTTGAGCGGAATCTCGGTTTCGACCGTCGCAAAGGGCGCGATGGGCGTGTCACGCCACACGGCCGCAATCTCCGAGCGTGCGCGCAGCTGCTCGATCTCCGCTTCATCCTTCACCGTGCCGCGCACGACGTAGGTCGGCTCGGCCGCGCTGACACCCAGGCCGGTGGTGCTGCCGCTCATCGGCACCGGCTGATACTCCTGGTCGATCGAGAATCCGGGCAGATCCATCGATGCGGCCATCCCCAGCGCGCCCACGGCCGACAGCCCGGGCCGTGAGCGCAGCTCGATCAGCACACTGATCGGGCCACCTCCGTCGCCCGGTGTGAATCCGTGGTGGAACATCTTTCCCTTGCCGGCGTCGGGTTCGTTGCGTTGAGGTTCCTTCATAGCAGCCTCCGGGTAGGGCGCCGATGGCGCGGACCGAATAACGCGGCCGCATCACCGCTGCATCACATCCGAGATACTATGCCGCGCGGCCAGCGCAAGAGGCGATTTGTCAGAGTTGTGTCGAGGTTTGGTGAAGGGCGTGTCAAGGATCGATCGAGGAACGGTGCGCAAACAGATGGCGCCGCGCGCGGCGCGCATAACTGCCAGCGAAAGCATCGATTCTCTGTGCCGATTGGGTGTGATCTGGATCGTCTTCGATTACGCGCGATTGCGCGTCGCGCTCTTCTTCGCCGTCTTCCGGCCGCGCTTGCGAGTCCCGGTTTTCTTGGCGGCTTTGCGACGACTATCCGCATCGCGACAGTCACGATACTTAAAGGGCCCGACCTGCACCGAGTGTGTGCACCAGGGCTCGTCGCAGATGATCGTGTAATCGATTCGAAACGGTTGATCGTGTTCGCTGATGCCGAGGATCCCGCCTGTTGGCCTTCGCAGCAGTTACGACGACGTGTTCCCTGTCGGCGTGGCGCCACTTCGGATTCCATTGTGGAATCCACGCGACGGTGATCAGCTGGTCGGCGGGATCTTCGACGACGCGCTGCTGGCCGCGCTACGCGACTTTCTTCACGTTTTCGTAGAGCGCGTCGGGTGCCAGATCGGCGCCATTGGGCCAGGACGGTGCGCCGAACTCGTCGATGGTCACCTGACGGAAGAGTTCTGGATCGCGCAGCGGTTCGAAAACCGGCCCGAATAGCCGATCCTCCAACTCGACCACGCCCTCCGTACCATCATCGAAGCGGACGCGCAGGCGGTAGCCTGGCAGAGGCTCGAGGTATACGATTTTCTCCATAACATTACTCGAGTGGTGCGATCGGAGCGGGTAGCTCGTGAGCTTGCGTGAGGGTCAAGGCATCACGAGCTGAACCTGGTGAGAGGCCTCGACAATAAGGCCAGGAGAATCAGGAGAACAGATCGGCGAGCGGCAGCCGGAAACCGGGCACGACATTCTCGCCATCGAGTTCTTCGTGGGTGCGCACGAGGCGGGCGGAGCCGTCCGCGTGATACACGGTGGCGGTGCGCGAGTGTGGATCGATGACCCAGACCAGCCGCACGCCCGCCTCGAGATAGTCGACGACGCGCTGCTGGCCGCCTGGTTTCCTGCCGCTCGTGAGATCGATCTCGATCGCGAGGTCGGGCACGCCGCGGAATAGGCGCTCCGGATTCGTGCCGACGGTGCGCTCGCTTCGGATGTAGGAGACATCCGGCCCGCGCATCCGTTCACGGTCGCGCCGCAGCCCGAGCACGAAGCCGGCGTCACTCCACACCTTGCCCGGCAGCCCGGCTTGTTTGACGTAATTCCAAAGACGGGCACCGACTTCGATGATCAGCTCGCCGTGAAGCGGTGACCCCGACATTACCGGCACCGGCTGGCCGTCGACGAACTCGTAGCCGCTGACGCCGTTGGGGAGCGGCAGGTCGAGCACGTCGTCGGCAGTGAGCGTGTTCGGATTCGTGGCCATGGCGGCTTTCCTGAGAAGGACATTTCAAATGTAACCTGTGCAGGGGCGAGGGTTCAATTCTGCCGGGCACAGATTCGGTGCGTTTGCGGGGCGGTGACATGCGGGATCGGGTATGTCAGCCGCGCGCGCCTTCTCAATCTGCGTATCGACCGCCTTGAACGGCGTCGACCACAAGCGCGCTTCGGCGAGCCCGGCGTGCGCGGCCGCATGATCGGCATCGAGCGTGACCGCCCGCTCGAAGTACGCGACGCTCTGCTCCACTGCCTGCTCCCATGCCTTGCCGCTCAGCCGGTGCATTCCTCGCAGGTAGCTGGGCCGTGATGCGCACGCGCGTGCCCGCGCGCTGGCGCGCGATCTCCTGCAGCGGCAGGTCCTTGCCCTTGAACGCGAACGACGAGCAGCGCGCCCGCACCCGCAGCTCCGGTATGCGCGCGAGGGTGGACAGGATCTCTTCGGTGATGCCGGCGCTGAAGTATGGTCGGGCTCGGCGCTCCGGGCGCGCGACCACGGCGGGCCAGTTGAAGCTTCCGCCGGCGGGCTCGGCTTCATTGATACCAATGTGCTCGCCTCATGAGCCAGCCATGCGAGTAGCTGCCGGACGCCACCAAGGCGCGACAGCATGGCGTGCGCAGCTGGTCGTGCTCCAAATCGGGGTATGCGGCACGTGCCTTGCCCGCTCTCATCGTCTGCGGTGACAACCAAAGGAGCGAGTATGAGCGACGACCGCATCAAGCTGGGATTGCCGGAACCGCGAGTGCGGTCGGCAAGGAGGGCCGCGGTGAGGGCGGCGAAAGGGCGACACCGGGCACGGTTTCACGTTCGACGCTCGAGGACGTGCTCGCCGAGTGGTCGACCATTCCCCGTCAGGTAGCAGAAAAAACGATGGAGAAATACGGACTGCCGAACGAAGCGACGCCGAGCCGGCTGATCTGGTTCGCCGCCGGTCCGTGGAAGCGTACCATCGTCTATCGAGACGAAGTTCCTCACAATTTTCCGAAGCCGCACACGGATGTGCTCGAGCAGTTCATCGATTACCGGGTGCCGCCCGAGAAGTTCGACGATATCGCGCACTACGACGGCAGTGTCGTGATCGAGCGCACCAAGGGTGAGGTGTCGGCGCGCTGCGACATGGAAGAGATGAACTTCCTCGCGCTCAATCTCATGCACGACGTCGCGACCGGCAAACGCACGGTCGAGGATGCTCGGCGCACGTATGCGGATACGGCGGTCGCGTTCATGATGAAACGGCCGGCGGCGTATACGGAGCGGCTCCAGTTCGAGGTGCCACGCGGTGGCACGGCCGATCTCGATGAGACCATGATCAGCGGCGCCATGCTGAAGCAGATGGGCGAGAAGGTGAAGGATCTGGTCGGCAGTGGCGGCAGCGATCCGAGCCGGCGGTAGCGCGACGAGTCTGCCTTAGCACGGCCCGAGATCGGCCAGGTCCAGTGCAGCGCCCAACCAGAAACAGGATGAGGGCGATCGGGAACTCCTCGTGCGGCCCGGCCGGTTGGTGGATTGCCGATCTGCCCGCTTTCTAACCGATCATCAACGACGGAGGTCACATGGCAGTTGCAAACACAGGTGGCGCGCTGCGGTCGCGGCTGGATTTGAGTGCCGCGATCTGGGCCGGCATCATCGCGGGTGCGGCGTTCATGATGCTCGAAATGCTGCTGGTGCAATTCGCGATGGGCGAGAGCATGTGGGGCCCGCCGCGCATGATCGCGGCGCTCGTGATGGGCAAGGGCGTGCTGCCACCGCCGGCGACGTTCGATATCGGTATTCTCATGGTCGCGATGGTCGTGCATTTCATGTTGTCGATCATCTACGCAATCGTGCTCGGGTTTATAGTGGATCGCATGGGCCTGGGCGCGGCGATCATGATTGGCGCCGTTTACGGCCTGATCCTGTATCTCGTGAATTTCTACGGCATGACGGTCGTGTTCCCGTGGTTCGCGATGGCGCGCAGCTGGGTGGGTATTTTCAGCCACATCATGTTCGGTGCGATTGCGGCCGGAGCGTACAAGGGTCTGCAAAGGAAGAGCTTCGTGGTGGGCGGATCGGCCGGAGCGCAACCGCATGTGGGCACGCGATAGCCATTGACGTCGATGGAATGGGACCTGGTTGTAATCGGTGCGGGCCAGACCGGCGCGCCGCTGGCCGCTCGCCTCGCCGAGGCGGGCAAACGCGTGCTGCTGGCCGAACGAAAATACGTGGGCGGGACCTGTGCAAATTACGGCTGCACGCCGACCAAGACACTGATTGCGAGCGCGCGCGCCGCGCACGTCGCACGCACCGCCGGCCGGCTCGGGATCCATACCGACGTGCGCGTCGACTTCGCGGCCGTCATTCGCCGCAAGAACGCGCTGGTGCAGCAGTGGCGCCAGAGTAGTGAGAAGCGCCTGGCGCGCGCGGGCGACGCACTCACGTTAAGGCGCGCGCACGCCCGCTTCGTGGCTGATCATACGATCGAGATCGAGGGCGAGCGTCACACGGCGGCGACCATCATCATCGACGTGGGCACGCGTCCCGCGATCCCGCGCATCCAAGGGCTCGACGAGGTCGCGTGGCTGGACAATGCATCGGTAATGGAGCTGACCGAGCTGCCGGAGCACCTACTTGTTCTGGGTGGCGGCTACATCGGCTGTGAACTGGGCCAGGCGTTTCGCCGCTTCGGCTCGGAAATCACGATCCTCGATGCGAGCCGGCATCTACTGGCGCGCGAAGACGAGGACATCTCCCAGGTCATTGAAGACGTATTCATACGTGAAGGCATCGCGCTTCGGCTCGGGGTCACCGTACAGCGGATCGGCAAGCGCGCGGGCGGCCTCGAAATCCAGACTTCGGATGGGACGATCACGGGCACCCATCTTCTGGTCGCCGCCGGGCGTCGGCCGAACACCGACGATCTCGGTTGCGACGCGGCAGGCATCGAGCTGGCTGACCATGGCTACATCCGCGTCGACGACGGCTATCAGACGAACGTAGCCGGCATATACGCAGCCGGTGATGTAACGGGCGGGCCGCAGTTCACGCATACGGCGTGGGACGACCACCGCCTGCTTTATGACCTGGTGCTCGGACGTGGCGGTCGCACGCGGCGAGACCGCCTGGTTCCGCACGCGACGTTCACGGACCCGCAGATCGCCGGTATCGGGATTACGGAACGCAAGGCGCGGGAGCAGGGCGTCGCATTTGAATTGGCTACGTTTCCGTTCGGCAACATCGCACGCGCGATCGAGACCGATGAGCCGGCGGGACTGATCAAGGTGATGCTCGATCCGGCCACGCAACGGATCCTGGGCGCGACCATCGCGGGAGCCGAGGCGGCCGAGCTCATTCACATCTTCGTGGCAACCATCGCAGCGGAGGCAAGCGCCC
>JBQTJO010000372.1:0-2688 GCA_052387015.1 Gemmatimonadota bacterium | reverse complement strand
GCGCCCGCGCCCTCGACCGCGCCCGCTAATTTCCCTCGCCTTCGCCCGCAACCCGCGCCCGCTAATTTCCCGCGCTCGCGCCCGCGCCCTCGCCCGCGCCCGCTTCAGCAATGTCGGCCGTCCACGTCACCTCAATGGCAGGGGCAAGGCTCGCCGCCGTCGGACACTTCGACTGGTGCTTCGCGAGCAGCCGGTCCACCGTTTCGCGCGTGCCGGCCGGGATGCGCAGCCGGTAGTGAACCGTGATGCGCGTCAGCACCGGCAGACCATCCCGCATTTCGTTCTCGCCGACCACATCCGCCGTGATCGCGTCCCCGCTCAGCTTCACCCCGCGAGCCTCCAGCCCGCCATTGAGTGTACCGAGCATTCAGGCGCCGGTGGCACCCACGATGTAGTCCACCGGCAGCGGCAGGTTTTTCTCGTTGTCGAGGCGGTAGTGCGCCTTGATCGCGCCGTGCACGCCGGTGTCGAAGCTCTCGCCCGTCTCGAGCGTAATGCGACGATGCGTGCCCTCGACCTTCTCGACGTGCGCTCTGGATTGGTAGAAGCTCATCGCAGTGTGTCCCAGATGCGAGGATCTTCCGGCCCGAGCACCCAAACGCTGAAGCCGCGCAGCTTCTTCGCGCGCATCAGCTCGAGTTTGGCCGCGAAGCTGCGCGCGTCCTCGACGAACAGGTACTCGAAGGTGCCAGACACCGGAAAGAAGGTGTAGCTGACCTTGTACTCGTCATGCCACTGCAGCGGCGCGGCGTTGCGCGCGGCCACGTGCTGCGCCCAGCTGTAGCTCAGGTTCTGGCTGTAGCTGCGCGCCAGCTCGGGCGTGATGCGGTCTTCCTGTGATGTATACCAGTGCATCGCGCCGGCCGGGATGCCCAAGGAGAGCTTTTCGGGCGGCATGAATTTCAGGAAGTAGTCGACGACGTCCTCCACCCACGGCAGTGCCGCGCTCGGTCCCGGCGGCGTGCGCCGCGTGTGCTGCGAGTACGTCATGACCGAGATGAAGTCGCCGGCATCTGCGAGCGCCTTCAGGTCGTAGCCGCCGCGCCAGTCCGCCATCATCCAGGCATGGTACTGCTGCACACCGGCCAGCTCATCCGGCCGGTGCACGACCGCGATGCTGATGATTTTCCCGGCCGCATGCAGCGCGTCCGCCGCCTCGCGATAGAACGAGGTCAGCGCATCGCGATCGTCGATGTGAACGTTCTCGAAGTCAATCTGCATGCCCCAGTACCCGTGGCGCCGGCTCAGCTCGACCATGGACGCGATGGTGCGCGCCCGCGCGGCCGGATTACTGAGCAGCTGGTGCAGCAGGTCCTTGTCGAAAGGGCGGTTCACGATCAGCGGCATGACGCGGACGCCATGCTGTTTCGCGAGTTCGAGGACTTTCGGATCGACGTCGCCCCAGACAATGCCTTCTTCATCCACGGAGTACGCGGACGGTGCGAGCACGCTGATTCTGGAGGCGTTCTGGACGAAGCTTTGGTAGGAGTCTTCGCGATCTACGTAGTAGAAGATGCGTTCCGGCGTTTGCGCCAGAACGACTGCGGCCCTGCCGGCGACCAGCGCCAGCAGGACCACAGCCAAGCGAACCAACGTCGCTCGCATTTTCACTAGTTCGTGGTCTGCAGCTGACAGACCTCGGCCGGTGCGTTCTGATGGTTGGTGCACTCGCCGCGCGCAACCATCATGAACTGATATTTCGCGGGCTTTCCGAACCGCCGCAGGTCCGACCAGCGCAGGCCCTGCAGGAACAGCTCGTATTGCCGTTCACGCAATATGGCAGCCAGCATCGCCTGCTGGTTCGGCACGTCCGTCGTCGTCAGCTCCGGGAGGCACGCCACCGGCTCGTTCAGCGCCGACGTGCATTGCGTCCGCACCTGATTCAGGAGCGTCCGTGCCTCCGGAAGATTGTTCTGGCGAGCAGCGACTTCTGCACGAATCAGGAGCATCTCATCCGGCATGTACGCCGGCAGACTGTGCTGCCGATCCGAGTACCGCACGAAGTCATCCAGCGGCGAATTGGGGTTGGACGCTGTGTTGGTGGTCGATGCGGCAACCCAAAAGCCGACTCGCTTGTCATTGGCTTGTGCGCCTGTCCGGAACGCGTCTTCCGGCCGCATCCGCCACGCGTTTCCCGAATTGAACCAGAGATTCCAGAGCGGATTCACGTCCGTAGACGAGAAGCGAAGCTCCGAAAGCACAGCGCGATTCACGCGCGCGGCCGCCGTAGCTGCTCCGGCAAGATCGCCGGAGATTAGCGAATAGCGAGCGATCATCGCATCGATCGTATTCGCCAGGTCGAATCCGGGCGCCACGACGTCATTCGTGAATTCCGCCGTGACGGGCGTCGCCTGAAGCTCCTGTCGCGCTTCATTCAAAAGCTTTAGCACCTCCGCCAGACCTTCCGCGCGAGAGGCGAACTCCGCATGGGGGTTCGTCGGGCCGACATCCAGCGGGATGCGCGGATACACGTTCAGCAAATTTCCGAAGGCCAAGGCTTTGTACAGCTTCGCCAACGCGACCAGGCCGCTGCGTGTACCGGGCTGCATCGTCACGTCCGGCGCATTCCCAAGCACCACGTTCGCGACCTGGATCACATCGTACATACCTGCCCACGGCTCGGTCGATGGACCCTCGCTATTGTTGACCGGCAGTCCGGCATCCGCGTTCATGAAGCTCTCGAACGCT
>JBQTJO010000371.1:0-4532 GCA_052387015.1 Gemmatimonadota bacterium | reverse complement strand
GTGCTCGAGCTCGAGCACCAGCACACCTATGTCCGGATGCTGCTCCGCCCACTCCAGCGCCGCGCGCGGGCCCACCACGAACAGCGCGGTAGAGATGGCGTCGGCCGCGAGCGCATCCGGACTCACGACCGTCACACTTCCCCACGCTTCGACCGGATAGCCGGTGCGCGGGTCCAGCACGTGGCCATACCGCCGGCCGTTCAGCTCCACGAAGCGCTCGGATTGGGACGACGTCGACACCGACACATCCCGCAGCCGCAGCGAGAGCACCGCGCGATCGCGCTGCGCCGGGTGCGCGACCGCCAGCTCCGTAGGCCCGCCGATCACGACCAGCTGGCCGCCGAAATCGAGCACCGCGTCATGAACACCGTGCGCGCGCAGGATGCGCGCGGCCGAGCGCAGCGCCGCGCCCTTGCCGAACCCACCCGTATCGATCCACCAGCCGGCCCGCCCTCTGGTGATGAACGCCGAGTCCAGGCGCGCGTGCGTCCAGCCGGTGGCGCTCAGCGCTGCACCGATCTGCGCAGCGGTCGGCACGCGCGCGCCGGTTCGGAAGCCCCAGACATCGATCAACGCGCCGACCGCCGGATCGAACGCGCCGCCGGTTGCGCGCACCCAGCCGTCCGCCTCGCGCAGCAGACCGGCGAGTTCCTCCGTTAGCGGCACGCGCGCGTGCGGCGCCGCGCTGTTGATGCGGCCGATCTCGGCGCTGTTCTGCCAGCTGCTCAGCACGCCCTCGAGGCGGGCGACCTCCGCGAAGCTCGCCTCGATGGCCGCGATTGCGCCGGCGCGCTCGCCGCTGCAGGCGGCAATGCGCAGCGTGGTGCCCATGCGCACGGCGGTCCGCTCGACGGCGGGCGCGCAGGCGGTTTGGGCTAAGCTGTTGGCGTACAGCGTGTTAAGTAGCAGCAGCAGAGCGGAAGCGGTGCGCATATGCCTTTAGATTGAGACTCATTCTCAACAGGCAGCCATCTTAGACGCTCCGCGCGGCGGGCGCAAGAAGGGCACGGCTTCAGTACGAGAGGTAGGCGCGGGCCTTTCGCTTGTCGGCCAGCATGGTGCCGCGGCAGTTCTTCGCGCCGCAGTTGCAGACGTACAGCTTGCGGTTGGCCGCGCTGTGCGGCTCGTCGAGCACGAACCAGTAGTCGTAGCCGAGCTCTTCACCCGGCTCGATGGCGCGCAGCGCTTCGATGAAGACGCGGCCGCGCTCGATTACGGCTTCACAGTTCGGGTCGCACGAGTGATTGATGAAGCGGGCGACGTTGCCGCCGCTCGCCGCGTCGATAATGGTGCGTGCATTCACGCTGAAGAGGAAGGTGTGCTGCGCCTTGTTTTCATCGAACGGGTAGCGGCGGTCGGCTTCGGCATTCGAGATGCGCTCGCCCGTGTACTCGATGATGCGCTGACCCGCCGCGATCGGCTCGCTGGCGACTACGCCTTTGCCGTGAATGCCCGAGCGCACCAGCTTGATGGGATAGCCTCTGGTGCTGTCGCTCGTGCGACGCTTCTTCGATACGGACTGCTTCTTCGCCATAACTCCCAGCGGTTCATGCGGGCGGAAAGAATGCGTGCGGATCTCCGTTTTGACAAGCGGCTATGCGCCGAGCGCCCTCCTTTCCGCGGCAGTCAGCTCGCGAAACTTGGCTTCACCGAGTCCTCCGAGCTTGACCTTGCCGATTGCGACACGTTTGAGTCGCAGCACGCCGATGCCGAGTCGTGCAAGAAGTCTCCGAATGTGTCGGCTCCTTCCCTCATCGAGTACGATCTCGATCCAGCTCGTGCGCTCATGCAGTTTGACGATCCTGGCACGCTTCGCCGACAGGTGCTCAATGCCGTCGACGACGCCGCTCTCGAGCGCGCTCATCAGCTCTTCATCCGCAAGCGTATCGATCTCCACCCGGTAGGTCTTGTCGATATGAGAGCGCGGATCCGTGATCCGGTCGGCCCAGCGCGAGTCGTTCGTGAACAGCAGCAGTCCCTCGCTGTCCTTGTCGAGTCGGCCGACCGGCGCGATGTAAGGAAAGCCGCCGCCCTCGAGACAGTCGAACACGGTCTCGCGGCCCCGCTCGTCACTGCGCGTGGTCACCAGGCCGCGCGGCTTGTTGAGCATGACATAAACATTCCAGGCCTGCTCGACCGCCTTGTTGTCGACCGTGACCTTGTCGCGCTCGATGTCGATGCGGAGGTTGGGATCCTTGGAGACTTTGCGGTTCACGCGGACGCGGCCGCCCGTGATGAGCGGCACGGCCGCGCTGCGCGACGTGAAGCCGAGCTTCGAGAGGGCGCGGGCCAGCGAGATCTTGGCGCGACGATCCGAAATCATACCGCTATCTCTCTTCCGCGATAAACCGCACCGGCACGGTCAGCAACACGTCCTGAGGCGTGCCATCGATGGTCGCCGGATTGAACCGCATCCGCAGAACCAAAGCCATCGCCGCATTCGCCAGCCTCGCGTCGAGCTGCTGTTTGACTTCCGGCTGATGCGGCAGGCCCTGCTTGTCGACCAGCAGGTAGACGTTGATGGTAATCGAGTCGCCGGGCGCGAGCAGCCGATTCGCCAGCTCCTGCCGCTCGCGCAGAATCGCCTCGCGGTTCTGCAATGTCGGCGCTTTCCCGATTCTCCGTCCGGGCGGCTCTGCGCTGCGATCGCACACCGCAGCAATCAACAACACCAGGACCAGCCAGTATCTCTTCATTGCGCCTCGATCCTGGCGCGCACCTCGGCGGGAATCGGGCATTTCGCCCTGGTGTGATAATCGTAAGCGACGATGACGCCGCCGCCCTCCGCGACGATCTGGTTCGTCGTGAGGCTGACGATCCGGTATTCGTGTGTGAAGCGGTCGTGGTTCAGCTCCGTGACGCGCGCACCGACCAGGACCGTGTCCGGATAGACGAGCGGCCGGCGGAAGCGGCAGTGCGTCGAGGCCAGAATCGGGCCGGCGCCGTTGCCGCCGCGAAAGCCGATGCGGTCGAGGTACGCGATGCGCGCGCTCTCGAAGTAGCGGAAGAAAACGGTGTTGTTGACGTGCCCGAACGCATCCATGTCGCCCCAGGCGACCGGCACTTCGATGACGACCGCAAAGCCGTCCAGCAGCTCGTGTTGGGTCATGACGGCAATGTACGGTGCGGCGCCGCGCGCGCGTAGACCTCGAGCCAGGGCGCATAGCGCGCGGGCAGCCGCCGCAGCGCCGCCTTGAGCAGCCGTTCCTGCGCGGCCGCCCAGCGGCGTGTCGACCCGCCCGTCGGCGCGGCCAGCGTATCGCCGCGCAGACGCTCGCTGCGGAAATCCGCGGTCTCGAGCAGCGTGCGCAACGAGCCGGCGGTAAAGCCGTGCCGGTACGGGAACGCGAGCAGGTTGTTCGGCGCGAGCAGCATGGTTGCGAACGGCGTGCCGAGCAATGCGGCGTAGAAACCGCCATTCGGCACGCGCACGGCCAGGATGCCGCCGGCGTCGAGCAGCGTGCGCCCGTGTCGCAGCGCGCGCGCCGGGTCCGGCAGCTGATCGAGACAGTTCCAGAACGCGATCACATCGAAGCGGCGATCCGGCGCGATCTGCTCGATGGTGCCGGTGTGAACGGTCGCGCCACGCGCGCGCGCGAATTCATTGGCGGTTTCGTTCACATCGACGCCTTCCGCCTGCCACCCACGCGCGCGCGCACAATCCAGAAACGCGCCGGCGTAGCTGCCGACCTCGAGCACCGATCCCGTGCATCCGAGCAGTCGCTCCAGCATGCGGAGACGCGCTTGGAAGAACCCGAGCCGGGCCGTGAAGAGGTCGCTCAGCACTGCCGCGGGCGTCTGCTCCTCGCTGTACGTCGCGACCAGCGACGACTCCTTCTCACGGGGATTGCGCAGCACGGTCCCGCAGCCCGTGCACTGCACCACGTGAACGGGTGGGTCCTGCGTGAAGATGGCACGGTCGAACAGCTGCTGAACCGGTGCGCCGGCGCGCAGCCGGCGCGTGTGATACTCCCAGAGGTCCTCGCGCTGCCGTCTCATATCGTCCGAGTCGGCCAGCATGCGGAACGCCGTCGTGTTGCACACCGGGCAGGCGCCCAGCTCGAACGTCAAGGCCTTACGACTTCCAGGTGACTTCCCATTCGCAGAACGCATCGCCTTGATTCGCGCAACGCACATGCCGCACGCGCGCGTCGCGACCGCCGGCCAGCTCGATCGTAACGCGCAGGCCGCCGGTCTGGCGCTCGCAGAACAGCGGGTCCGGCTCATCGAAGTCGACCATGCGCAGTACGGCGCGACCGGATTCCTGTTCTACGATGTGCATGTCGCCTGGATGATAGTAGAGGCGGAAAAGCTTGATGGGCTGGTTCAGGAACTCGGCAGGCGTGCCCTT
The DNA here is from genome assembly GCA_052387015.1 of Gemmatimonadota bacterium. Lineage (GTDB taxonomy): Bacteria > Gemmatimonadota > Gemmatimonadetes > Longimicrobiales > RSA9 > CBJLQC01. Next base: position 181 of record JBQTJO010000371.1, on the reverse strand, counting down.
CCGAATGATGCCGCCATAGAGCTGTGAGCCGAGCGAGCGAATCGAGTGCGCACCGGCTTTTTCCATCCATGCCGGATCCAGAGGCCGCAGCACGGCATCGGCGGCATGCCAGAGCTCCAGCAGAAGCCGAAAAGGTATTTCGTCGGTTGCAGCCACGTTCTCGACGCGCTGACGCAGGCTG
>JBQTJO010000370.1:0-2020 GCA_052387015.1 Gemmatimonadota bacterium | reverse complement strand
ACCCAGGTCAGCACGACCACTTTCGGTTTGTGCCTGCGGATCTGCTCCTCGATCGCGGCGGGATCGACGCCGCCCTCCGGCGCATCGGCCGCGCGCACCAGGCGCACGCCGCGCCGCTGCGCGAGCGACAGATACATCAGCTGATTGGAGATGTAATCGCAGCGGGTGGTGAGAATGACGTCGTCGCGCTCGAAATCGAACGCGGACAGCGCCTGCGCAATCGCGACGGTCGCGTTCTCGACCACCGCGATATTGCGCGCCTGCGCGCCGATCAGACGCGCGAGGGCTTCGTACGTCCCGGCAAGCTCGGCTACCGCCGCCGCTTCGGCCTCATAACCGCCGATCGCCGACTCCAACTTCAGGTGAGTCGTGATGGCTTCGATGACCGGGCTGGGCATGAGTGCAGCGCCGGCATTGTTGAGATGAATGCGGCCAGCTTCGGCGGCGGGCGTCTCGGCGCGCAATTTCTCGATGTTCATTGCGCGCAAAGTACGCAAAGTGCACGAACGACGCTAAGGGTTCTTCGCGTACTTCGCATGCTTCGCGTACCTTTTCATTCATGTTTGAAACACCGGAATTCAGCGCGCCGTGGTGGCTGCCCTCGCCGCATCCGCAGACCGTCGCGGGGCGGTTCCTGCGGCCGAGACACACGATGCCGCTGCGGCGCGAGCGCATCACCACGCCCGATGACGATTTTCTCGACCTCGACTTCGCGCCGCCGGTTGCGGCGGACGCGCCCATCGTGCTGCTGTTGCACGGGCTCGAAGGCTCCGCGCAACGCGGCTACGCCTTTGCCACCTACGACGAGTTGGCGAAGTACGGCGTCGCGTCGGTCGGACTCAACTTCCGCTCGTGCAGCGGCGAGCCGAACCTGACCGCCCGCTTCTATCACTCCGGTGAAACCGAGGACATCCGGTTCGTGCTGCGCGAGCTGCGCACGCGATACCCGCGCGCGCCGATCGGGGCGATCGGCTTTTCACTGGGCGGGAACGCGCTGCTGAAGTTTCTCGGCGAGGAAGGCGCTGCGGCGAAAGAGCTGGTCGGTGCGGCCGTGGCGGTTTCCGTACCGTACGATTTGGCGGCCGGCGCCGACCACCTGGATGAGACTGCCATGGGGCGGTTCTACACGCGGATTTTCGTGAAGCCGCTCGTCGAAAAGATGGAACGCAAGCGGCACCTGCTGTCTTCCGTTTGCGATCTCGAGCGCGCGCGCCGCGCGCGCAGCTTCCGCGAGTTCGACGACGCGGTCACTGCGCCGCTGCACGGCTTCGCGAGCGCGGAGGATTACTACACGCGCTCCAGCTCGGCGCAGTTCGTCCCGCGCATTCGTGTGCCGACGCTGCTGCTGCACTCGGAAGACGATCCGTTTCTGCCGGCGTCATCGATTCCGCGCGCGGCCATCGCGCAGAATCAGCACGTGACCGCCTCCATCCAGCGGCAGGGCGGGCACGTAGGATTCATCTACGGCACGCCCGCTACGCCGCGCTTCTGGGCCGAGGAGAATGCGGCGCGTTTTCTTTCAGAGCACCTGGTCAACAATTCTTTACACGAAGTGCACGAAGTGCACGAAGACCGAGCCTCCAGCTCGTGATCCAGCTGCGAACTACGCGGAGAACCGATGTCGAAGCTAGCGCTGATTTCTATGCTTGCGCTGCTGTTGTCGAATATGAGCAAACTCAATGCTCAACAACGGCAGCGACTTGCACGCACCGACCTCGAAGCGCATATCGATCGGGAAGTTCGAATCAGACATTCCAGCGGCTACGCGGCGGGGATACTCAGTGGCTTGGTGGGCGATTCGCTGATCATCTCTTCCCATCGGGCGAAGCAGCGGCCGCTGGCAGCTCGTTTTCCCATAGGTCGAGCCGCTCGGGATCCGTTCACGCGAAGTACGCAAAGTGCACGGATCCCGAGCGGCTCGACCTATGGGAAAACGAGCTGCCAGCGGCCGCTGCTTCGCCCGATGGGAAGAGATGATCAGCGAATCGCCCACCAAGCCACTGAGTATCCCCGCCGCGTA
>JBQTJO010000369.1:0-1678 GCA_052387015.1 Gemmatimonadota bacterium | reverse complement strand
TTTGCCTGATCCGCCATGGCCGAGGACGACGACGTTGCGGATCTGCGTCGATGGATACTCTTTGGCCGAAGCCATACGCACCTCCTGCTCGAGCGAGCTTTTATGGGGCTGGGCGGGACTGCCCAGGCGGAGCCCGGTGGGGTCTTCATTTCTACTAGAACACCGGGGGCTCGGGGTGTCAAGCGGCAAAATCCGCGGGCGCGGGCGGGGGCGCGGTCGCCGGTGCGGGCATGGTTCGGGCGCGGGTCGCGGATCGCCGGCACAGATCGCGGGAAGATCGCGACTTGGCAGGACGAGCTGTATAAAGGTGATCTCGCGCGCTGCGAATTTTCGGCTTTCCAAACACGACCGAGCCGGTGTCGGCCGTTGCGCGCCAGCTGGATGGCCGCCGGACCGGCGCGCTCGGAGCACCGATCCGGCCGAGGTGCATGTTGACGTACTGCCATATTGCCATTATGGTTTTCCATAATGAAAACTACGCTCCTGATCCCCGACCCCCTCATGCGCCGGCTGCGGCGCGAAGCGGCGCGCCAGCGCACCACGATTTCCGCACTGGTCGAGCGCGCGTTGCGCCTCATGCTGGATGGGGCACGACCGGCGGGCCCGCTGCCGCAGCTGCCGAGTTTTGCCGGCGGCAGGCCGCATGTCGACGTCGCGAATCGCGAAGCGCTCTATGAAACCATGGAGCGAGGCTGATGTTCGTGGTCGACACGAATGTGCTTCTCTATGCCGCAAACACCGACGCGCCGGAGCACGCGCACTGCCGCAGGTTGCTCGAACGGTGGCGGAACGAGCGAACGCCCTGGTACACGACCTGGTCTATTCTCTATGAATTCGTGCGTGTGGTGACGCATCCGCGCGTGTTGCCGAAGCCTTGGGCTGCGAGCTCGGCGCTGGCATTTGTCGAAGCGTTGCTCGCGGCCCCGTCGCATTCCGTGTTGGCAGAAACCGAGCGGCACGCGGCGGTTGCGCGCGAGCTAATTGCGACGATTCCGGCGTTGAGCGGCAATCTGGTGCACGATTTTCATACGGCGGTCCTGATGCGCGAGCACGGCGTACGTCGGATCTACACGCGCGACGCCGATTTCCGTCGCTTCGAATTTCTTCAGGTCAGCGATCCGCTTTCCGCATAGACGCAGTCACCGCCTCCTGCGGCAGAATCACGGCGCCACTGCGGGCGCGGCTCGCGGGCGCCGGCGCTGGGGGGGCGGCATGGCTACGGTCCACCTCGCAGAAGATCTGAAGCATAACCGCAAAGTCGCGCTGAAGGTCCTCAGGCCCGAGCTCGCGGCTGCGCTCGGGAAGGATCGTTCCTTGCCGAGATCAGCGTCACCGCCCATCTCCAGCATCCGCATCTCCTGCGCCGACACGACCGGAGCCGCCGTGATTGTTGAGGTGACGCAGGAGGGCGCTCCCACCGATCGTGATCTGCACGATCAGCACCACGACGAATTGTCGGTTGGATAGGAGCGTGCGATCGGTAGCGCGTACCGCGCCGGCATGCGCGGCACGTATCGCACCCTGCGTTGGGTCATTGAGGATGGCGCCAGAGATCCGGCGTCGACCTTTCTGGTCGGCAATCCGGGTCGCGGCGTGCTCGGCTATCTGCCGCGCTCAACTCGCAATTACGCGGCACTGGAGCTCACGTTTGAGCGAGCACGCGATGGTCCGCTGAGCT
>JBQTJO010000368.1:0-14897 GCA_052387015.1 Gemmatimonadota bacterium | reverse complement strand
GCTAAAGTCACTTTTTATCGCTGGTCGGACCTGCCGCTCGAGCAGCTCAACGAAAAGCTGTCGCGCAGGCTGGTGACCGGTGACCGCATGATGCTGGCGCACGTGTATCTCAAGAAGGGTTGCGTGGTGCCGAAGCATCAGCATGAGAACGAGCAGCTCACGTACATTCTGGAAGGAGCCTTGTAGTTTCGGCTCGGCGATGAGCTCGGCGAGGAGGTCGTCGTGTGCGCGGGCGAAGTGCTGCACATTCCTTCCAATCTGCCGCACGAAGCAGAGGCGCTGGAAGACACGCTCGACGTCGACGTGTTCAGCCCACCGCGTGAGGACTGGCTGAACAAGTCCGACGCATATCTGCGCCAGCGCTAGCATGGATCTGGGGCTGCGCAACAAGATCGCGCTGGTGGCTGCGTCCAGCCGCGGGCTTGGCCGCGCTGCCGCCGAAGAGCTGGCGGCCGAAGGCGCGCAGCTGGTTGTGTGTGCGCGGCGCGCGGACGCGGTGCGCAGCACAGCAGCGGCGATCTCCGAGCGCTACGATGTGCAGGTCCTGCCGGTCACCGCCGATCTGTCACAAGAGGGCGAGCCGGCGCGCGTCGTCGAAGCAGGACTCGCTCACTTCGGGCAAATCGATGTGCTGGTCACCAACTCCGGCGGGCCACCCGCGGGACCATTCGAGAGTCACGACGACGACGCGTGGCGCGCAGCCGTGCGCCTCAATCTCGAAAGCGTGATCGGTCTGGTGCGCGCGGCTCTGCCGGGTATGAAGCAACGCGGCTGGGGTCGCATCATCAACGTGACATCGATTGCCGTGAAGCAGCCCGTTGATAATCTGATTCTTTCCAACAGCGTACGCGCGGCGGTTACCGGCTTCGCGCGCACGCTGGCGAACGAGGTCGCTTCCGCCGGCGTGACGGTCAATAACGTGCTGCCGGGCTACACGCGCACGGAGCGATTAGAGGAACTCGCGGCCTACCTGGCGGAGCAAAGAGGACAAAGCGCGGATGAAGCACGCAAAGCGTGGGAACGGGAGATCCCCGCCGGCAGGCTGGGAGAACCGCGTGAATTCGCCGCACTGGTCGCATTTCTCGCCTCCGAACGCGCCAGTTACATCACCGGCACATCCATCACTGTCGACGGCGGCTGGGTCAAGTCACTCCTCTAGCTGGTACGGAAACTGTAGTCCTTTCGCCGGTCCTGCTGAACCGGAAGAAATCATGGCTACAGAGCTGCGTGCCGAACAACTCCACTGCCTGTGCAGCGCCGGCGATCTCGGATTCGAGACCACCGAGGCGTTGGAGCCGCTCGATGGCGTGCTCGGCCAGCAGGACTCCGTCGATGCCCTCGAGTTCGGCCTCGGCATCGGTCGCCCCGGCTATGACATTTTTGTCGTCGGCGAGCCCAGCTCCGGGCGCGTGACCCTGGTCAAGAGCGTGCTGCGCGCAACCGCGGCCAAGCAGCCGACGCCGCCCGACTACTGCTACGTCTTCAATTTCGAGGATCCGCGCCGGCCGCACGCGCTTGCGCTACCCGCCGGGCGTGGCGGCGAATTGCGCGCTGAAAGCGACCGCCTGATCACCGAGCTGCGCGAAGCGATTCCGCAGGCGCTGGCGGCGGATCCGGTCGTCGCCCGGCGCACCGCCATTCTCGAGCAGCACCAGAAACCGGCCGCCGCGGCGCTGGATGAGCTGCGCAACGAGCTGCGGCAGGATCCGTATGTGGCATTCGTCGGCAGCGAGAGCGCGATGATCGTCGTGCCGGCGCGGAACGGCCAGCCCATCGAGCGCGATGCGTACGTGCAGCTCCCCGCGGAGGAGCGCGAGCGCATCGACCAGCACGTGCGGGACGCGAGTACCCGGCTCATGACGACGCAGCGCAAGGTGCAGGAGCAGCTGCAGGAAGCGCGTCGTCGCATTACGGAACTGAACCGTGAAGTTGCCAGCTCGGTTGCGCGTCAGCGGGTCGCGCTCGTGGAGGAGAAGTACCGCGATCTCGATCGCGTCATAGCCCATCTCGATTCGCTCGCGAATGACATCGTGCAGCATGTCGAAGATTTTGCCGCCGGTCCGGCCGGCGGTAACCCGCCGGAAGAGCATCCAGAGCATGCCGCTCTGCTGGGCGCGCTGCGCGAAGACTACTTCAAGCGCTACACGATCAATGTGCTCGTGTCGCGCGAGCCGGATTCGGGCGCGCCGGTGATCGAGGAATCGCATCCGCACCTCAGAAATCTGCTCGGCCGGATGGAGCAGAACGTTCGGCTCGGTGTGATGACGACGGATTTCACACACATCGCGCCGGGCGCACTTCACCGCGCCAATGGTGGCTACCTGATTCTCGAGGCGAAGGATCTCCTGATGCAGCCAATGGTCTGGCCGGCTCTCAAGCGGGTGCTGCGCACGCGTGAGCTGAAGCCGGCCGAGATCGCTGCGGAATTCGGGATGTTCGCGGGAGAGTCGCTCGAGCCGGAGGCGATCCCGATCGATTTGAAGCTCGTCCTGATCGGCGAGCCGGCACTCTATTACATGCTCGCAACCGTCGATCCCGAACTGGCGGAGCTGTTCAAGATCAAAGTCGATTTCCGACCGCAGATGGAGCGCAATCGCGATGCTGAGCTCGGCTACGCGAAGCTGGTGGCCGCCCGCTGTCGCATCGATTCGCTGCCGCCATTCGACGCCGAGGCGGTCAGCGCCCTGATCGAGGAAGGCTCGCGCCTCGCCGGTGACCAGAAGAAGCTGACGACGCGACTGGGCGACATCGTGGACCTGATCGGCGAAGCGGCGCATTGGTCGAGCGCGAATGGCAACGGCCGCGTTCACCGAGACGATGTCGAGCGCGCGCTCGTCGAGCGTGACCGCCGCAACAACCGCCCTCACCGCGACCTGCTGGACCTGATCGAGCGTGACATCTTCGCGTTCGAGCCGGTCGGCGAGGCGGTCGGCCAGGTTTACGGTATCGGGCTGATCGGTATCGGATCCGTCGTCTTCGGCCGCCCGATTCGCGTGATGGCCAGCGCGTTTCTGGGCACCGGCGGTGTGATCAACATCGAGCGCGAAGCAAAGCTGAGTGGACGCATCCACAGCAAGGGCTTTCTCGTGCTGTCGGGTTATCTCGGCGCTCGCTTCGCGCGCACGTTTCCACTCGTGCTGTCCGCCAGTCTGTCGTTCGATCAGATCTACGAAGAAGTGGAAGGCGACAGCGCATCCGCCGCCGAGCTGTACGCTCTGCTCGCCGCCATTGGACGGGTGTCGCTGCGCCAGGGCATTGGCGTGACCGGTGCAATCAATCAGGACGGTCTCGTGCTGCCGGTGGGTGGTGTCACCCAAAAAGTGGAAGGCTTCTACAAGGCATGCGAACGGAAAGGGCTGACGGGTGATCAGGGCGTGATCCTGCCGCAGCGCAACCTGGATGCGCTCGTCCTGCGGCGCGAGGTGCGAGATGCGGTGGCGACCGGCCGGTTCCATGTCTGGGCGATCGATCGCGTAGAAGATGGCTGGCCGCTCCTGTGCGGCCGCGAGGCGGGGGAGATGACAGCCGACGGCAGCTTTCCGGACGGAAGCGTGCATCGCAGCGTGTCCGACCGATTGCGGAATTGGGCAGGCGAATGGAGGCGATTCGTAGACACAACGGCTGCGCGCAACGTGACCATGAGCGAGTCATAGCCCCGCGATCGCCTCGAGCGTGCGCTCCACCTCGTCGGTCGTGTTCAGCAGCCCCGGGCTGAGTTGCGCGTAACTCGGCGTGTACGGCGTCGTACGCGCGACGATGCCGCCGATCGCGCAACCGGCGTACTACGCCATCCGGACCCATGCCGTCCACCTCGGAGCAGACAATGCCGGCCGAGAGCGCGTCGTCCATCGGTGTGTGCAAGCGCACGTGCGACATGCGCGCTAGCCTTTCTTTGGTCTGACGCGCGAGCGCGTGAATGCGCTTGGCGACGGCGTCCTTTCCGAGTTCCTGGTGAAATCGAAACGCCCGCGCCACCCGGGACCGACCCGCCTACGACCGTCGGTGCAACCCGGCGCGTGACAGCGACCACCACCTGCTCTTCCGCTACGCGGCTGCCTGGCCCTTGGCCGCTTGCTTCACCGCCTGCACCTCGATCTCGATCTTCACGTTGTTCGCGACCAGAATGCCGCCGGTCTCGAGCGCCTGGTTCCAGCGCAGCCCCCATGCGCGTCGATCGATCTCGGTTTTCGCGCCGAAGCCGGCACGCTGCCCGCCCCACGGATCCTGGCCCTGCCCCTCGAACGTGCATTCCAGGGTGACCGGGATGGACGTGCCGCGGATCGTCAGGTCGCCTTCGACCTGGAAGGTCTCGCCCTCGCGGAACGCCGCGCCGTGCACGCGCTTGCTGCGGAACGTGAGTTTGGGATGGTTCTCCGCATCCAGAAAATCCGCTGAGCGCAGATGGGCATCGCGGTCCGGCACGCCCGTATCGATGCTGGCCGCATCGATATCGATCTCGACACGTGATTCGTTCGGGTTCTGTTCGTCCACCCCGATCGTGCCGGTCAGCTGCCTGAAGCGGCCGCGCACGGTGGTGAACATCATATGTTTCACGCTGAACTCGACCGCCGTGTGAGCGGGGTCGATCTGCCACGTCGTCTTGTTGGCCATGCCTTCTCCTCCCTGGGTTCATCCGGCCGCGTAACCGCCGCGCCGAATGAGACTGATGCTTGCGACGAGCGTGCCACGACCAGGAATTCGAACGCATCCGCCGTAATGGCGCGTGGCTCACTCACGCGATGCTTCCGCCTCTCTGAGCCTCGACGCGCACCATCACGCCGCCGCGCGGCCGCAGCGTGATGGTCGGGAATGGCACGACCTCCGCATCGCTCACGCGCGTCAGCCGGAAGCGCCGCGCGATGGTGGCAAGCAACAATACCGCTTCCATCATTGCGAAGTTGTTGCCGATGCAGATGCGAGGTCCGCCGCCGAATGGCATGTAGACGTGGCGCGGCAGCCGATCCGCCAGACCGTCCAGCCAGCGCTCCGGCCGGAACGCGGCCGGCTGCTCGAACCAGCGCGCATCGCGCTGCAGCGTCCACGGGCTGATGAAGACCGTCGTACCGGCCGGCACGTGATAGCCGCCGAGCTCGCAGTCGGATACGGCCTCGCGGCCGATGCCGTACGCGGGTGGATAAAGCCGCATCGACTCCAGAATCACGCTCTCGGTGTAGCGCAGCGCGGGCAGGTCGGCGGCCGTCGGCGCACGCTCGCCGAGCACCCGGTGCAGCTCGGCCGCCAGCGCGGCCTCGACGGCAGGCTGCCGGGAGAGCAGATACCAGGTCCACGACAGCACGAGCGCGGTCGTCTCATGCCCCGCGAGCAGCAGCGTGACCGCCTCGTCACGCAGCTGCTGGTCGTTCATGCGGCTGCCGTCCTCAGCGCGCCCCTGCATCAGCATCGAAAGCAGGTCCCTGCCGTTCGCGCCGGTCGCATGGTGTTCCGCGATGATTCGATAGACGAGCCGGTCGAGAGCGGAGACGCCGGCGCGATAGCGCACGTTGCCCGGCAGCGGCACCCAGTCCGGAATGAAGACCGGCCGGCGGAAACGCGCCGCGATCTCGTCGGTCACGCCGTCGAAGGCGCGACCTACCGCATCCACATCGCTCGCCACGTCGGAATCGAAGAGCACCTTTGCCACGATCTGCAGCGTGACCGCCATCATGTCCTGGTGCACGTTGCGCACTTCACCCTCGCGCCAGCCGTCCAGCATGCGCTCGGTGAACGAGACCATCGTGTCGCCGTAGGACAGCACGCGCTCGCGATGGAACGCCGGCGCGGTCAGCCGCCGCTGTCTGAGCCAGGCCTCGCATTCACTCGTAAGCAGTCCGTTCCCGAAGATCGCGGTCACGTGCCGCCAGAAAAACGAGTGCTTGATGAAGTTGCGGTGGTTGCTGACCAACACCGTGTGAATCAGCTCGGGATCATTCAGCAGATAGAAGTAGCGCGCGCCGAGCCGCAGACGCACGATGTCTCCGTAATCGTCGCGGCAGCGCTCGTGATAGCCCAGCACGTCGCGCGCGAACTCCGGCAGGTTGCCGAGCACGAGCCCACCGCGTGGCCCGGGCGGCACTGCTTTCACGAGCATTGCATTACGAGGGCCGTCTATGGTTTGCATCCCGCACGCAGTCTGGAAGGCGTGGTAAGCTACCAGTATAAGGACATCCCGGTGGTCGCCGCGACGAAGAGTGATTAGGTTCGGGCATGAACCTCCGCCTTTTGATGCCCGTTCTGGGACTGGGTTTGGTACTGGGCTTCGCTCCCGTTCCTGATCCCGATCCCGCTCCCGCCAACTGGTACAAGGGCAACCTGCACACCCATTCGCTCTGGACCGACGGCACCGATTTCCCCGAGATGATCGCCGACTGGTACCGGACGCACGGCTATCAATTTCTCGCCTTCACCGAGCACGACATGCTCCAGGGCGGCGAAAAGTGGGTGGACATCAATGCGCAGGACCAAGGCTGGCCGCCGCGCAACAAATCCGCGCGCGCGGCGCTCGCGGGATATCGCGAGCGTTTCGGGGGTGGCTGGGTGCAGGAGCGCATCGACGGCGCGCAACATCTGGTGCGCCTGCGCGGCTTGAGCGAATACCGCCACCTGTTCGAGCGGCCGGACAGCTTTCTGCTGCTGATGGGCGAGGAGGTCACCGATCGCGGCGGCGCGCATCTCAACGCGTTCAATCTGGAAGCCGCCGTGCTGCCGCGCGGCGGCGCGACCAGCGCGCAACGCATTCGCAACAATCTGGCGGCGGTCGCGGAGCAGCAGGCGAAGCAGGCAGGGCCGATCGTGGCGGTCGTGAATCATCCGAACTTCGTGTGGACGCTCCGGGCGGAGCACATCGCCGGGATCGACGCCGCGCGTCTGTTCGAGGTCTACAACGGCCACGCGCTCACCAACAGCCGGGGCGATTCGGTGCACATTGGCACCGAGCGCATGTGGGACATCATTCTGGCGGCGCGCCACAGCTCCGGCGGCGCACCCATCTACGGTGTTGCGACCGACGATGCGCACGATTATCGCGCTTACGGCGACACCATCTCGCGCCCGGGGCGCGGCTGGGTCATGGTGCGCGCAGCACGCCTGGCCGCCGACGAGCCGGTGCGCACGCTCGCGGCCGGCGACTTCTATGCCAGCACCGGCGTCACCCTGCGCGACCTCGTAATCGATGATGATGGAATCCGCGTCGAGATCGAGCCCGAAGCCGGCGTCACGTACCGTACTCAGTTCATTGGCACGCGGCGGGGCAGTGAGCAGGCGGGTGAAGTGCTCGCGGAGGTCGCAGGCACGTCGTCGCAGTACAGGTTCCGGGGTGATGAACGCTACGTGCGCGCGAAGATCGTGTCCTCGCGCGCACAGCGTGATGCCATCGACGGCCGCGAGCTGGCGCCGCACCAGGCGGCATGGCTGCAGCCGGTGTTCCGCTAGATCCGATCGTCAGTTGGACGCAAATCCGCGCTTCCTGAGCAGCGCCTCGATGCGCGGATCGCGCCCGCGGAATTTCCGATACGCTTCCGCCGGATCGATGGTATTGCCGGCCGAGAACACCGCTGCGCGCAGCCGCCGCGCGACCTCGCGATCGTACGGACCGCCCGCCTCGGTGAACGCCGTGAACGCATCCGCCGTCAGCACGTCCGACCACAGATAACTGTAGTAGCCAGCCGAGTAGCTGTCGCTGCCGAAAGCGTGCTGAAATTGCGGTGTGCGATGCCGCATCACCAGCTCGCGCGGCATGCCGAGCTGCGCGAGCGTCTCGCGCTCGAACGCGTCGGGATCGATGCTGCGATCGCCGGCCAGGTGCAGCTTCATGTCGACCAGCGCGCTGGCCAGATACTCGGTCGTCGCGAACCCCTCGTTGAAAGTCGCCGACCGTCTGATGCGGTCGACCAGCGCCTGCGGAATCGGTTCGCCCGTCCGGTGATGCAGCGCGAAGCGTTGCAGCACCTCGGGTGTCATGAGCCAGTGCTCGAGGAGTTGCGACGGGAACTCGACATAATCGCGCGCGACCGCGGTGCCCGAGAGCGACGGATAGCTCACGTTGGAGGAAAGGCCGTGCAGTGCGTGCCCGAATTCGTGGAAGAGCGTTTCCGCATCATCCCACGAGATGAGCACCGGCTCACCCGGTCGGCCTTGCAAGAAGTTCGAGTTATTGGAGACGATGGTCGTGACCGGCTCGTCGAAACGTTCCTGCCGGCGGTACGAGTTCATCCACGCGCCCGAACGCTTGCCGGTGCGCGCAAACGGATCGAAGTACCAGAGTCCGACGTGCTTCCCGGTTGCGCGGTCGGTCACTTGCCAGACCCGCACATCGGAATGAAACACCGGCACGCTGGACACCGGTGTGAATTCGAAGCCGAACAGCTCGCCCGCGACCCAGAACATGCCTTCGCGCAGCTTCTCGAGCTGGAGGTACTGCTTGACTTCGTTCTGGTCGAGATCGTAGCGTGCCTTCCGCACCTTCTCCTGATAGTAGCGGTAGTCCCACGGCTCGATGGTGATGTTCTGTCCCTGCTCGCGCGCGAGCGCCTGCATGTCGGCGACTTCCTGTCCGGCGCGCGCGACCGCCGGTGTCCAGACCGCTTCCAGAAGCTGCATCGCGCGGTCCGGTGTCTTCGCCATGGTATTCTCGAGCCACCAGTGCGCGTGCGTCGGGTAGCCCAGCAGCTTCGCACGTTCCGCGCGCAGCTGCAGAATCTCGGTGACGGTCGCGTTGTTGTCCTGCTCGTCGGCGTGGTCGCCGCGGTTCACGAACATGTGCCACACGCGCTCGCGCAGCTCGCGCCGGCCCGAGTAGGTCAGGAACGGATCGACCGCCGAGCGCGTGTTGCTGATCACCCATTTGCCGCTCGACCCCTTCGCCGCCGCGGCGGCCGCGGCCGCGTCGCGCACCGACTGCGGCAGCCCGGCGAGCTCGGCTTCGTTTTCGATCACGACCTGATAGTCGGTCTCATCCGCCAGCAGATTCTGATTGAAGCGCGTGAACAGCTCCGCCAGCCGCTGGTTGATGGCCGACAGCCGGGCCTTCGCCGCATCGTCCAGCCGCGCGCCTGCACGCACGAAATTCGTGTGATACAGCCACACCAGGCGCTGCTGCTCGGGAGACAGTTGCTTCTTCTCCGGCGAGTTGTAAACGGTCTCGATGCGCCGGAAGAGCGCCGCGTTCTGCATGATGCGGTCGTTGAAGGCGGCCAGACGCGGCGCCATCCGCCGCTGCACGGCCTGGAATTCGGGGCTGCTCATGTTGCTGCCCCAGACGCCGTAGATGGTCGTGACCCGATCCAGCGCGTGGCCGGCGCGCTCGAGCGCGGCAATCGTGTTCGCGAAATTCGGCGCGGCCGGATCGCGCGCGCTGCGCTCGACTTCCTCCAGCTTCCACGCCATGGCCGTTTCGAGCGCCGGCTCGAATGCGGCGATCTCGACACGATCGAACGGCGGCACGCCGCCGTACGGGCCGGTCCATTCGTCGAGCAGAATGTTGGCGCCCGCCACGCGGGGTGGCGGGGCCGGAGTACGTGTGGCCGTCATCGACGACTGCGGCGCGCAGCCTGCTGCAGCGCCTGAAATGAGCGCAGCGCTGACCAAATGTCTCACATGCATCGGAGTCCCTTCCAAGCTTTGGTCGACTCTCAGGCTAACGGCTGGCGTCGAGCCGCGCCACTCGTCCGCGACGCGCGGCGTGACGCTCACCCGCGCGGCCGCATCAGGCCTTCCTGCGCGACCGAGGCAACCAGCTTTCCGTCGCGCGTGAAGATGCTGCCGCGCGCGAAGCCGCGCGCGCCCGCGGAAACCGGGCTGTCGATCGCGTACAGCAGCCACTCGTCGACTCGACACGGGCTGTGAAACCACAGCGAGTGGTCGAGCGACGCGACCTGGATATCCGTCTTGCGATAGGTGCGGCCATGCGGCTGCAGTGCCGCTCCCAGCAGCCCGTAATCCGACGCGTACGCGAGCACCGCCTGGTGCGCGAGCGCCTCGTCCGGCATGCGGCCGTTCGCGCGCAGCCAGATGTGGCGGATGGGCGGCTGTTTCGTCGGCTCGAACGGATCGATGTCTTCGACGATGCGAAAATCGATCGGCCGGTCCTGCGTCAGCACCCGGTGTACCTCCGGCGGCAGATCGCGCGGCGCGCGCTGCCGAATGATCTCCAGCTCGGAACGCAGTGATTCGGGCGGCGGCACACTCGGCATCTCGCTCTGGTGCTCGAGCCCCGGCTCACGCACGTGGCACGAGACGGACATGTTGAAAATGGCCCGGCCGTGTTGAATCGCCGTGACCTGCCGGGTCGTGAAGCTCCGGCCGTCGCGCAGCCGGTCCACAAAGTACACGATCGGAACTCCCAGATCCCCCGGCAGAATGAAATAGCCGTGCAGTGAATGCGCGGTGCGCTCCTCCTCGACCGTACGCTGCGCGGCGACCAGCGCCTGCGAGAGAACCTGTCCGCCGAACACGCGGCCCGAACCGATGTCGCGATTCCGGCCGCGGTAGATGTTGACCTCGATCGGCTCGAGATCGAGCAAATTCAGCAAGTCGTTTGCAGTGTAGGACATGCGCCGGAATCTGGGCGGAGCGCGAGGGGAACGAAAGGCGACGTCGCAACCTTGGCCGATTGCGCCGAAGCCCGAGCGTTTTTTAGCCGAATCGGGGCCGTAGCGGACCGGTTTGTCATGTGCTATTCTATAGCAGGATGAAACCCGGCAAAGAGGTCCGGCTCGGGCGCCACTTCGCAATCGGGCTGGAGCCCTCGCCCGTCCTCACCCGCCACGACCGCGACCTGCTCGAAGCCCTCCGCCCGGCCGGTGTGATTCTCTTCCGCGACAACTTTGACCACGCCGCGCCTTACGCCGCCTGGCTCGCAACTCTGCGCCGCCTGCTCGATGACGTGCGCTCCTGCATGGGCCGCGAAAACATTCTGGTCGGCATCGATCACGAGGGCGGCCGCGTCATCCGCACGCCACCACCCGTCACGCATTACGCCTACGCGCGCGACTGGGCCGAGCGCGCCGGTGAGGTCGGTCGCGCGATGGCGATCGAGCTGCGCTCGCTCGGCGTCAACGTGACCTTCGCGCCGGTCGTGGACGTGCACTCGAATCCGGCCAATCCGGTCATCGGCCCGCGTGCATTCGCGACCACGCCCGCCGCGGTCACTGCGGCCGCGCTCGAGTTCATCCGCGCCGTCGAAGCCGAAGGACTCGCCACCTGCCCGAAGCATTTCCCCGGTCATGGCGATACCGCCATCGATTCGCACCACGGGCTGCCGGTCGTCGAGCACGGACTCGGCGAGCTGCGCGCGCGCGAGCTGCTGCCCTTCAAGGCCACCATCGACGCCGGTGTGCGCATGATCATGACGTCGCACATCCTGTTTCCGAATGTCGACGCCGGCGTTCCGGCCACCATGTCGCGTCGCATCATCAGCGATGTCCTGCGCGACGAGCTCGGCTTTCAGGGCGTCGTCGTCACGGATGACATCGGTATGGGTGCTGTGCGCGATAGGTTCGCGCGCCCGGAAACGGTCGAGCAAATGATGAACGCGGGCACCGATCTGATCGACATTTGCGCGTACGGCACGGATACCGCTCGCGCGCTCGAGATCGCGCGCTTCATCGAGGATGGTCTGAGCAGCGGAAGAATCGAAGCAGAGGTGTTGGAAGCTTCGGGAGAGCGAATCGATGAACTGCTCGCGGGCTTGCCTCAGTATGCCGTGGAGGCGCTGCCGGCGGAAATCTTCGAGCGGCACGCGGCGCTCGCACCGCTGCACGACAGCGCGGTGCAGGGCGCGGGCACCTGGCAGCGCCCGGGCGCCTGAATCAGTCCCGGCTCGCGTCGACCAGTAGCCGCGCCGCGAGATCGGGCCCGATGACGACCGGCCGTCCCTCCGTCTCGAGCGCGATCGGTCCGCCGAACGGTGCGCGCTGCACGACCCGCACGGTCGAGCCCGGCGTCAGCATCAGCTCCGCTACATGGCGCAGCAGATCCTGATCTTCGTCGGCCACGCGCATGATGGACGCGCGCGCGCCGACCGGCAGGTCCGCCAGCGCGACGTAAGACGCCTCTTCGACCGCACCCTCCCGGCTCGGAATCGGCGCGCCGTGCGGATCCACGCTCGGTTCGCCGATCGCGCGCGCCATACGGTCGATCAGATCGTCGGACGCGGCATGCTCGAGCCGTTCCGCTTCGTCGTGAACCTCGTCCCAGCCGTAGCCGAGCGCCTGGACCAGGTAGGATTCGATGACGCGGTGCCGCCGCAGCGTGCGCAGTGCGCTGCGCCGCCCCTGCTCGGTCAGTCGCACGCCGTGATAACGCTCGTGCGTGAGCAGCCCCTGCTCGGCCAGCCTGCGCACCATGCCCGTCACCGATGCGGGCGCGACGCCGAGGTGCGCGGCCAGGTCGGTGGTCGCCGCGGGCGTGCCCGCGCGCTCCAGCTCGTAGATCGCCTTGAGGTAATCCTCGACATTCTCGGTCAGCCGCGGCGGCTGCGTCACGAGCGCACCAGCAGCACCGGCACCCGCGAGCGGTGCCGCACTTCGTTCGCGACACTGCCGCGCACGAGATCGTCCAGGAAACGATGGCCGTGCGTCGCCATCGCGATCAGGTCGGCCTTCTCGCGCTCGGCCGCCGCTACGATTTCGCTCGACGGGTCACCGGAAGCGAGCACCGCGTCCGCGCTGACGCCCGCCGCCTCGAGCTGCGCGCAGCACTGCTCGAGGTACATGCGATCGTCGCGCATCTCCTCGGATTCACGTAGCTGCAGTGCGTTCGCGTTGCGCGCCGCCCAGCCGTCGGCGACGTGGATCAGGATCACCGTCGCCTGCAGCCGGTTGGCCAGCTCGCGCACGTGCCGCAGAATGGTCGCGTCGGCCGGCGAATTCTCGAGCGTCACCAGAATCCGTGAGTACATGCTATGACCCGGTAAAGACCTGCCAGAGCAGCCAAACATTGAGCGTCGCGATAAAGTACGCAACGCACCATGCCAGACCCTTCATCCAGGTGGGGCTCACGAACTCGCCCATTTTCACTTTGTCCGACGTGAATTTCACGAGCGGAAATAGCGCGAATGAAAGCTGCATGCTCAGAACCACCTGGCTCAGGATCAGCAGCTTCGCGGTTCCCGATTGGCCGAACAGCGAGGCGACGATCACCGCCGGCACGATCGCGAGCGCGCGCGTGAGCAGTCGCCGCAGCCAGGGCCGCAGCCGGATACTGAGGAATCCCTCCATGGTGATCTGGCCGGCGAGCGTCGCCGTCAACGTCGAATTCTGACCCGACGCCAGCAGCGCCACCGCGAAGGCTATGCTCGCGCCCGCCGTGCCGAGCAGCGGCGGCACGAACGCGCTCACCGCCGCGCCGCTATCGGGCCTCGCCAGAATCATTTCGAACAGGAAGCAGCCCGCGATGGTCGCGATCAGCGTGATGACCAGCGCCTCGAGCAGGCGGAACCCGCGGTTCTGCAGCATGAGAATCAGGAACACGTCGAGTCCCGTGATCAGCACGCCGACCGTGATCGGAATGCCGAACAGCTGGCGCCAGCCGGGCTCGATGCGGGGACTCGCCTCGGGGATTTTTGATGGCGGGACGCATTGGGATGAGGATAATTTAGGCTGTCCTAAATTGCAAGGCCGCCGGCCGGCCTCCACATTTTGCGTATGCGACGTCTCCTCTGCCTGATCCTGATTGTTCTGGCCGCCTCACCGGCGCGCGCCCAGATCTCGAAAGCCGAGTACGCGGCCCGCCGCGACTCGCTTGCCGCGCATCTCGGAACCGGTATCCTGCTGGCGTTCGGCCAACGCGAGCCGGTCGATGAAATGGGCACCTTCCGGCAGTTGCCTGCATTCAACTACCTGACCGGCTTTCAGGAAGTCGACGCCGCGCTGCTGATGACCGTGCGTAATGGCCGCGTTGCCGGTGCCATGCTCTACGCGCCCGCGCGCGATCCGCGCCTGCAGCTCTATACCGGCTTCCTGCCCGAGTCGGCGGCGGTGGTGCGCTCGATCGGTCTGGGGTTGCGCACCATGGACAAGCTGGAGCCCGCGCTCGACTCATTGCTCGCACGGGGGCTGCCGCTCTTCACGCTGCCGGATGTCGCCTCGCGCGACTTCCTGCGCACGGACTCACTTACGCGCGGCCGCAGGTTTGTCGAGTTGTTGCAAGAGAAGCATCCGGACCTACTCGTGCGGAATGCGCAGGCGACGCT
The DNA here is from genome assembly GCA_052387015.1 of Gemmatimonadota bacterium. Classification (GTDB taxonomy): domain Bacteria; phylum Gemmatimonadota; class Gemmatimonadetes; order Longimicrobiales; family RSA9; genus CBJLQC01. The sequence goes on along the minus strand of JBQTJO010000368.1, from coordinate 709 downwards.
CGATTCGCTGCGCGTGCGCAAGAGCCCGGCGGAGATCGCGCTGCTGCGCAGGGCGATCGAGATCACGATGATCGGCTTCGACTCGGCGTATCAGGTGATCGCACCCGGCATAAGCGAAGCGGTGGTGCAGGCGACCGCGGAGTATGCATGGAAGCTGAACGGCGCGGACGGACCGTCGTACGGCGGCATCGTGGGCTCGGGTCCGAATTCGACCAGCTACCACTATCGCGCGAACAACCGCATCATGCAGGCCGGCGAGACGCTGGTGATGGATATCGGCGCGCTGTACCTGGGGTACGCCGCGGATGTCACGCGCACCGTGCCGGTCAGCGGCGAGTGGACGGCCGACCAGCGCGCGATCTACCAGATCGTGCGTGATGCGCAGAAGGCGGCGGAGCAGGTCACGCGCGCGGGCGTGCGCGTGCAGGTTGGCGATTCGGCGGCGCGCGCGGTGCAGGCACGCGGGCTGGCGCGGCTCGGCCTGATCGAGTCCGAGGAAGCGACGTTCGATCCGCCCTGGAGCGCGCATTGCGAGCGGCGTCCGCTGGCCTGCAAGCAGGTCTACCTGTACCAGGCGCACGGGCTCGGTCACGGCATCGGTCTCGAGGTGCACGACCCCGGCGGTTATTCGTATTCGCCGACCGGCCGCTTTCAGGTCGGCGAGGTCTTCACCATCGAGCCGGGCATCTACATCAGCACGAAGCTGCTG
>JBQTJO010000367.1:0-13966 GCA_052387015.1 Gemmatimonadota bacterium | reverse complement strand
GGTCCAGCCCGGGCCTATGCGGCAGTCGATGCTGATACGCTTGCGGCAGCGGGCTTCGTGCGCGCTGCCAGAGCCGACAGTGTAGCGTTTTTTGGCCCGGATGCTGAAGTGCTGCTCTCGGACGCTTTCCTGAACACGCACTGCTTCATCGCAGTCTCCGGACGTGATGAAGCTCGTGGCCTGGTAGGGCTCTCGTTCAGGCCAATTCCAGGAAGGAAGCTCGCCGATATTGCGGGCACACTTTGGATCGAGCCGAGGACCAGCGAGCTGAGGTATATTGAATTCCACTACGTCGGTCTTCCGCGCGCCCTCTCAGTTGCACGAGCTGGGGGACGCACGGACTTCCGACGGCTTTCGAACGGATTATGGATTGTAGATCGGTGGTACATACGAACGCCGCTCGTCGCGGCTCAGTTGAATGACGACTTTAGCGTCGCGGCGCTTGGCGAGTCCGGCGGCATGATCATCCAGACGAGCGCCGATTCCGCACATACGCTTTTTCAGCTGTCGGGCACCGTCAGGGACAGCGTTCGAGGATTACCTCTCGCCGGCGCGCAGGTCTACCTGTCCGGAACACCTTACAGCACGCGCACCGATTCCCTGGGCAACTATTCCCTTGGAGCAGTCCCAGGTGGCACATACCTGGTTTCGTTCTGGCATCCGACCGTTGATTCTCTGCCGTACTTTCCAACTTCTAGACGTCTGCATTTGCAAGGGGCCAGTCCCGTTCAGCTCGACCTCGCCATTCCCTCGAGCAAGACTCTGGTGAGCCGCGCGTGTCCGGCAAGCCCCACCGAAGGAGTTGTGTCAGGCTATGTCCTCACAGATCGCGGAGCCGCCGGGGGCAAGATGGTGACCGCGACGTTGCCGGGTACCAGGCGATTTCGCGCGATCTCTGACTCGGCCGGACGATACGTGATCTGTGGTATACCGCCAGGAAGGAATGTGCGCATCACATCGGAGGGGAGCACAGTCGAATTCCGGCAGCTTGACGGTCATTCGAGGTTTGTCAGGGTTGATCTCTTGCCCATCGGATCGCCGCGTGAGCTGGACTAGCATGGTCCACTTGTCCAGGGGAGCGCCAATGCGTCGTTGTATCACCATCTCAGCAGTCCTGATCGTGGCCTGTGGCGTCACGCCGGCAAATGCGCAGGCGCCAGATTCGCAGCTGCATGAATTCCACGCGTCATTGTCCGAATACAGTGTGAAAAAACTTCAGTCTGCACTCCGGGATCTCGACGGGAGCGTTCGCAAGGGATTGATCGCGATCGAGCTTCACAGGCGCTCCGATGACCCGAACGATGGGGCTGACGCTGTCCGGCTTTTCTCGGCCGCCTTGAAGGAGGATGCCACAGACCCGTGGGCGCATTATGGGTTGGGTGTAGCTCTATTTCGTGCCCGTAGTACGATCGCGCTGGCCCGCAGCCTCGGCACGGCGGACGGCGAAGCAATCAAGGCCGCCCAGCGCGAATTGGAGCGAGCGCTGGACCTTGCCCCCGCCTTTACGGAAGCTGCGAAGGTGCTCGCCGAGATCGCGCTCCGAACAAGGACCATTCATGCGATGGAGAGCGCCCGCAGTGTGCTGGCAAGCGACGGCGCTGCGCGCGATCAGGTGGCCGAGCTGTCGCTTGCGTTGAACGATACCGCTGCCATTCTCGCACATGAGCCTGCTTCAGGCTTGGACTATCTGCGTAGGGCGCTCGTGCTGTTTGGCAGAGACAGCGGTGCCGCAGTCGAAGCGTATCTCACAGGCGTGTCTGTCTGGGACGAAGCTGCAGCACGCGTCTACGTCGAAGATATCCTGGCCAGTACTTCGCTAGAGGAAGCCGATCGCCTGCGGGCGGGAACGGTCGAGGAGCGCGCTAACGCTCTGCTGCTGTTCTGGCGGAAGAGATCGGTCAGAGACGGCATGTCTATCGCCGCAAGGATTACCGAGCATTACCGCCGGCTCGCAGTTGCGCAGACCAGGTATGCGTCCAATAGTCCAGACTCTCCGGCCGCGATCACGACCGGCATGTTGCCTTCGCACTTGTCTTCGCTGGGAAGTGAACTCGATGCACGTGGTATCGTCTACGTCAGATACGGCGAACCGCATGACCGCGTTGCGATTCACAATGCGCTGACGCGTCCGAATGAGACGTGGGTCTATTTTAGTCCTGATGGCACGCCCCGGACATTCCGGTTCGTGCAGAGCTCATCCGCCGCAGGCTTCCAATTGATCTCGGATCCCATGGAGATCGTTGCGCGAGATGATAGTGAATACATGAAGTTGCGCGCGCTTGGACTGGAGGCATGGCGGCAATTTGCCACGGATAACAATGTCGCCAACGCCCAGCAAGTGAACAGCGAACTGGCCCGCTATGACCCGCGCCTGCACATCATAGCCGCACGACTCGAAAGCTTGCGTTCCGAGCTAAAGGCCGCAGGCCTGACACAGAGCGACACCTGGCGCGCAACAGCCCAGGACATGGCGACCGACAACACAGCGTGGAGCGAGCAGCTTCGGGGCAGATTGCTTGAAACGCTGCTCACCGATGGCTCGCCGCCGCTCTTTGAGCGACCGCTGCTGGTATTTCATCAGCTGGCGACGTTTCGCGGCGCCGGCTGCACCGACGTGGTATTCAGTGTCGCCGCCCGTGCTAAGTCGTACCGGGTGGCCGTTGATATTGCGGATACCGTGACATGGCGAGCCCAGAGTGTGGATACAATAGTCTTCAAGGAACTCCCCGAAAACGGCTACCTGCGTTCGACAGGAGTGCTTTGCGCTAAACCAGGGAGCGGAATGCACGTGCGCATGACCGTGTCAGCGGACGCGAGAACTGGAAATACCGCAGGCGCCACGGTCAATGTACCCGACTATTCACGAGCGGGGTTGCTCATGAGCGATATGCTCATTGTGGCGCCGGAAGAGGGTCCTTTCATGCGCGGCGATGCACGGCTGGCCCTCGTTCCACCCCGCCAATTCGTGCACGGCGCGCCTATCCGGTTATTCTACGAGCTGTACAATCTTCCGCTTGGCGGGAGGTACAGAACAGAGATCACGCTGGCTACAACAGAACCCAACCCGTTTGTTCGCATGATGAGAGGAAAGAAGAAAACGAGTATTACGTTTGACGCTGAGGCGTCGGCGGATGGCATCGTACAGGAGCTTCGCACGCTGGTGCCGGATATCGCCCCTGGAAAGGTAGATGTGATCGTTCGGGTAACCGATCTCGTCACGAAGCAAAGCGTGTCGAACTCCGAAGCGATCTGGATCCTGCCAAGCAAGGACGATGTCCGGAGATGATCGTGCCGTCAAGATGATACAGTGTGTCTACCGGAAAGGTCAAAAAACTCCTGTGCAATCTGTGTTAATCGGTGTAATCAGTGTGAACTCCTCTTGACCTCGTCCCAGAGCTTGTCCAGCTCTTCCAGCGATGCTTGCCCTAACGCAACCCCTCGCTCGCGCGCCAATCTCTCCAGCCCCTCGAAACGCCGCGTAAATTTCTGATTCGCGCGCTGCAAGGCCTGAAGTGAGTGAGTCCCTGCGAGCCGCGTAAGATTCACCACCGCGAACAGCAGATCGCCCAGCTCCTCTTCCAGCGCATCGGACGGCTCCGCCTCGAGCGCTTCGCGCACTTCCTCCAGCTCCTCCGCGACCTTTTCGAACGCGCCCTTCGCGTCCGCCCAGTCGAAGCCGACCGCGCTGACCTTCTCCTGGATACGGTGCGCTTTCGAGAGCGGGTCCAGCCCTTTGGCCAGCCCCGACAGCACCGACTCCTGCGCCACCGCGCGCTCGCGCGCCTTCAGCTCCTCCCATGGCACCGCTGGACCCTCGCCGTACAGGTGCGGATGCCGGCGTCGCATCTTGGCCTCGAGATGGGAGACCACGTCTTCCGCGCTGAATGCGCCGCGCTCCTCGGCGAGCACCACCTGAAACGCCACGTTCAGCAGCAGATCGCCCAGCTCGGATTCGAGGTTGACGTCATCGCCGGTCGCAACCGCAGCGGCGACTTCGTGCGCTTCTTCCAGCAGGTACGGCAGGAGTGATTGCGGCGTCTGCGCCGCATCCCAAGGGCAGTTCTTGCGGAGGAAGCGAACCAGATCCAGTGAGCGATCCAACACGGTTTTTCGCACCCTCGCACACTCTCACTATCGCCCCCTCGCACGATTGCGAAGGTCTTGCGAGCCATCTATACTAGACGCCCTTTGGTCATGATGTCAAACGAGTTACGAGCACGCGCGTGGATCGAGGTCGATATCACCGCATTGCGTGAGAACTACCGCACGGTAGCCGCGCGGGCCGGCGACCGCGCGCGCGTGATTCCGATGTTGAAGGCCGACGGCTACGGTCTGGGTGCCGAGCGCGTCGCACGCGCGCTGGAGCCTTTCGATCCCCTCGCGTTCGGCGTGGCCGCCGCCGCCGAAGGTGTTGCTCTCAGAGCGGCCGGCGTGAGCCGGCCGATCATTGTGTTTACGCCGCTCTCGTCGGACGCCCTGGAGGTCGCAGCCGCGCATCGGCTGGTGCCATCGATCTCGAGCCTGCCGCAGCTGGAACGCTGGATCGCACTCGGGGCCGGCCCGTTCCACGTCGAAATCGACACCGGTATGGGCCGCGCCGGCTTCGACTGGCGGGAAACCGCGCAGTGGGCGCCGCGTGTGCGCGAGCTGGCCGGCGGCAACGTTGTCTGGCAGGGAGTCTATACGCATTTCCACGGCGCGGATGCGCCCGATGCAACCGCGACCGCCGCGCAGTGGCAGCGCTTCCAGGATGCGCTCGGCCAGCTGCCGCTCTCGCGCGAGGACCTGGTCGTGCACGCCTGCAACAGTGCCGCCGCGCTGCGCTGGCCCGAGTATGCACTCGACGCCGTGCGCCCGGGCATCTTCCTGTACGGCGGCCGTGCGGCGCCCGAGCTGGCCGATGCCATTGCGCCGCAGCCGGTCGCAAGCATCCGGGGGCGTGTGGTTCTGGTCCGCGATGTGCCGCCCGGAAGCAGCGTCGGCTATGGTGCGACCCACGTTTCCAAGAGCTGGGAGCGCTGGGCGACCGTTTCGATCGGCTATGGCGACGGCCTTCGCAGAGAGCTGGGCAATCAGGGCTCAGCCCTGGTGCGCGGGCGCCGGGTCGGCATCGTGGGGCGGATCTCCATGGACATGACAGTGGTAGATGTTTCCGGTCTCGCGCAGGTCGAGGCGGGCGACGTCGCAACATTTATCGGCGCTGAAGGTGAAGAGGAGATCCTCGTGGACGAGGTGGCAGCCCAGGCCGGCGCCATCAGCTACGAGGTCCTGACCGGTCTCACCCCGCGCCTTCCGCGTTTGGAGCTGGAATGACGGTTGAATGGAAACAGTGGGCCGAGACCGCGCGCGCTGCGCAGTCGAGGGCCTATGCGCCATACTCGAATTTTCGGGTCGGCTGCGTGCTGGTCGGCAAGAGTGGTGCGCAATATCAAGGCTGCAACGTAGAGAATGCGTCATACCCCGTGACCACGTGTGCGGAGCGCGGCGCGATCTCTTCTGCGATCGTTTCCGGCGAAAGAGATTTCAAGACGCTCGTGCTGGTCACCGATGCCGAAACGCCCGAGTCGCCGTGTGGTGCGTGCCGGCAGGCGCTGCATGAGTTCGCGCCCGATCTCGAAATTCTTTCGCTGGGTGCGAACGGCTCCGAGCGACGCTGGAAGCTGAGTGAGCTGCTGCCGGCGCCTTTCGTTCTCAAGCCGAGTGGTGAGTGATGTTTCGCAAGCTCGCGTTGCCCGTCGCTCTCGCGCTCGCGTTCCTGAGCAGTGCATGCACGGAAGAGGATCCAACGGATGTAGGCGACGTCCTGCTTCCGAGCGGCGACGTCCTCACCTTCGAGGTCGTGCTGCCCGCATCCGCGTTCCTGATCAGTGACAGCTCTTTCGCGGGCTACCGCGAGCCGTTCGACGCCGCGTTCAGCCTGATCGCGCGTTCGTTCGAGAACGTACTCGATGCAAACGCACTGCTGCGCTTCTCGCTGCCGCCCGCGACCATCGTGGTGCGCACCACCGGCACGACCATGGTGACCGACTCGTCGCCGCGTTTTCCGAGCGGGCGCATGGTCGTGCGCTTCGACACGCTGACCGCGACCCCGCGCCCGCTGCGTTTCACCCTCTTCCGAACGGCCGAGGAGTGGGACGTGAGTGCGACCTGGACGCAGCGCATCGACAGCGCCGCCGTACAGCTGCCGTGGGCGATGGCCGGCGGCACGCGCGGCGCGCGGATCGACACCGCCACCTGGAGCGAGGGCGATTCGGTCTCCTTCGACGTCGACTCGGCGACGCTCGCGCTCTGGAACGACAGCACGAACCGCGCACGCGGCGCGATCCTGGTGGGTGAGACGGCGGGCTCGCGCGTGCGCATGTTGTCCGCGACCGTGCGCGTCGACGCCCGCTCGTCGATCCGCACCGACAAGATCGTGAACGTGGACCAGGTGACCACGATTAGTAACTACGTCGTCAACCCCACACTCGCGAGCCCTTCGTCCGCGATTCGCGTCGGCGGCATTCCGACCTGGCGCTCGTTCCTGCGCTTCCGCGCTGACCTCGCTTCGCTGCTGGTAGCCTGCAACAACCAGCGCGCCGACTGCCGGCTTTCACTGAGCGACGCTCACATCAATAGCGCGGAACTGCTGCTGACCCCGGTCGACGCGCCCGCCGGCTTCGTGCCCGAAGACAGCGTCTTCATCGAAGCGCGCACCATCACGCCGCTGCCGCTGGTACCGATCGAGCGCTCGCCCCTGAGTGGCGACCTGGCAATTGCGCGCTCCGAGCTGATCGCTCCCGCGCGCTTCAGGAGCGCGGGCAATGCGGCGCCTGTCCGACTCAACATCACCAGCTTCCTCGCGCACCTGACGGACGAATCGATCGAGAAGGCGGACCGCCGGGCGCCGTGGCTCGCGTTGCTTCAGCTGCCGGAAACCGGCACGGCAGGCCTGGCCACCTTCCAGGCCGCGCCCATGCTGCGCCTGATCCTCACGACCACGATCGAGGGCCGCTGATGAGACGCTCCTTCCTGATGCTCGCGCTGCTGGTGGCCTTGCCAATGGCCGCGCCCGCGCAATCGCTGTTCGGCACGAAAGGCCTCGGCGTGCCGCTGCCCGGCATCGATGCGCGCGCGCGCGCGCTGGGTGTCAATGGCGTCGGCCTCATGGGCCTGAGTACCTCGCTCACGAATCCCGCGCAACCGGCCGGCATCTTCCGGCGCGGCGTGTCGGCGGCGTTTCAGCCGTGGGGTGGATCGGTCGAGCTGAACGGCGAGGAGGATGACATCAGCGGAACCCGTTTTCCGATGATCGCCGCGTTTTATCCGATGGGCCGCTTCACCTTCACGCTCGGCTATGCCGGCATGCTCGACCAGTCGTGGGCGATCGTGGCCGAGGGCGACAATGTGTTCGGCGGCGACACGGTCGGCGTCTCGGATGTCGTTCGCTCCAGCGGCGGCATTGGTGAAGTCAAGCTCGGCGCCGCGCATTACATGAACGACAGGCTTTCGTTCGGTGCCTCGATCGGGCTGCACACCGGTAATTTGCAGCGCGAGATCAGACGCGAATTCGAGGACAGCGTTTTCGTGCCGTTCCGCACGTCTCAGAACTGGCAGTACTCGGGGCCGACCGCATCGCTCGGCGTGCGCTGGGACCCCATCACACAGCTCCGCATTGCCGCGAGCGTGGCGTGGAGTGGTGATCTCGAAGCCGATCCGGATACCGGCACCACGTCGTCGCACGAATACGACATGCCGCTGCGGTTCAGTGCCGGAGCCAGTGGCCAGATCTTGCCGCGCCTGCTGCTCGCGGTTTCGGCCACCATTGCCGACTACGGCAGCGGCAGCTATTCGGCGCCGGGCACGTCCGCTCAAACCGTCGCGCAGCGCACGGTCGAAATGGGCGTCGGTCTGGAATGGAGCGAGCTGCGCGCGGGCAACCGCATATTTCAGATTCGTCTCGGCGCGCGGCGCGCCGATCTGCCGTTCCACAACGTGGCTGAAGATCCGGCCAGTGAGTGGTCCCTTTCGGGCGGCCTCGGTCTGCGGCTGGTGGAAGATGACTTCGGCCCCCTCGCCGTGGCCGACATCGGCTTCGAGCGGGGCAAGCGCGCGGGCTGGGAAGGGCCGGCCAGCCCGGACGGCTTGAGCGAGAGCTTCTGGCGGCTGACGGTGAGCGTGTCACTTTTCGGCCGTTAATGGGTACTTCTCAAACACCCATGTAACCGCCCCGATCCAATGAGTAAGAAGAAGACAGCGTACATCGAGACCTACGGCTGCCAGATGAACATCAGCGACAGTGAGCTGATGCAGGGCATTCTGGCCGGGCGCGGCTACGCGGTCGCCGCTAGCCCAGAAGAAGCCGACGTCATCCTGGTCAATACCTGCGCGATCCGCGAGCACGCGGAGCAGCGCGTGTTCGGCCGCGTGGGTGAGCTGTACAAGCTGAAGCGCGAGAATCCTGAGCTGGTGATCGGCGTGACCGGCTGCATGGCGCAGCGGCTGGGGCCGAGCCTCATGGAGAAGGCGCCGTACGTCGAGCTGGTCATGGGGCCGGACGCTTATCGGAAGCTGCCGCAGGTGCTGCATGAGCTGCGACCGGCGCAGAAGCAGGCGCAAATGCAGTCGCGCCGGGCGCTGCCGGTCATGAACGTCGCCAAAGCATCCGAGTTGCCGGTTACGGGCGTAACCGAGCTCGACTTCAACGCGCACGAGAACTACGAGGGCCTCGAGATCCAGCGCGCGAACAAGATCACCGCCTGGGTTCCGGTCCAGCGCGGCTGCAACTATCGCTGCACGTACTGCATCGTGCCGTACGTGCGCGGCTCCGAGAAGAATCGCGCTGCGCACCACATCCTGGCGGAGGTGCGCGGCATCGCGGAGCAGGGGATTCCCGAGGTCGTGCTGCTCGGGCAGACCGTCAATTCGTACGAGCACGGCGGCTGGAACTTCGCGCGCCTGCTGCGTGAGGTCGCGCGGGTGGCTGGCATTCGGCGCGTGCGCTTCACCTCGCCGCATCCGAACGACTTCACGCCGGACCTGGTCGCAGTCATGGCGACCGAGCCGGCCGTGTGCAAGCAGCTGCATCTGCCGGTGCAGTCGGGCAGCAATCGCACGCTCAAGCGCATGCTGCGGCGCTACACGGTCGAAAGTTATCTCGAGAAGCTGGCGTGGGTGCGCGACGCCATTCCGGCCAGCGCGCTGTCGACCGATGTGATCGTCGGCTTCCCGGGCGAGACGGAGGAGGACTACGAGGCCACGCTCGAACTCATGCGTACGGTTCGTTTCGACGACGCTTTCCTCTACAAGTACTCGCCGCGCGCGGGCACCCCGGCGACCCGGCTGCCGCGCGAAGACTTCATCGAGGACGCGGTGGGGTCGGAGCGGCTCACGCGTATCATCGAGCTGCACCGCTCGATCCAGGCGGAGATCAACCGGCGCGCGGTCGGCACCACCGTCGAGGTGCTGGTCGAGCGTACGGCGCGCAGCGCGGGCGACGTGCTCGGCCGCACCGACTCCAACAAGGTCGTCGCGTTCCCCGGTGACGCGTCGCTCGTCGGCAGCTTCGCGCAGGTTCGCATCACCGCGACCACCGGCGCGACCTTCATTGGCGAGGCTCTGGCCGAGGAGCTCGTCGCCTAGCAGAACATGCCGCTGATCGCCCGCATCGCGATGGTATTCGCGAGCGGCGCGATTGCGGGATCCTTCCTCACAGATTTTCCCGTCGTCCTTGCCGTCGCGGCGTGTGGTGCGCTGCTGCTCTTCATGCGCGAGCGCGAGTCTGCGCTGCTGGCGGTCATCGCGATCGCGGGTGTCGCGCTCGGCGCGCTCGACAGCGCCGCCGATGCGGCGCGCTGCCCGCCGATCCCGGACCGCGCTCCGCTCGATGTGGCGGGCGTACTCGAGCTGACGCCGACCGAGGCGAACCGGACCGTCACGCTGAGCGCCGAAGGGCTCTGCCGCCTACGCGTGCGGCTGCCGGACAGCCTTGTCGACTTCCGCATGGGCGCTGAAGTCCGTGTGCGAGGCGCATGGCTGACCACGCGCATCACGCCGGATGGGCGGGCGTCCAGAGAAGGCATCGTGATCGCATCCGCCGTTACGCACGTCGCGGAGCCGCGGCCGCACAGGCTGCTGCGTGCGCGCGCCGCCGCACAGGCGCGCATTCAGGAGTTGTTTCCGGTCGCCTATCCGCTCACGGAGGCGCTGCTGGTGGCGCAGCGTGAGAATTTGAATCGGCAGGTGCGGGAGGACTTCGCCGCGTCGGGGCTGACGCACCTGCTCGCCATCTCCGGAACCCACGTCGGCCTGGTCGCCGCGACGCTGCTGCTGATCGCGCGCCTGCTCCGGCTGTCGCGCGTCATCGCCGCGCTGCTGTCGGTTGGGGGCGCGGCCGCTTATGTATTTCTGCTGGGCGCACCTTTCGCGGCGTTGCGCGCGCTCATCCAGCTGGCGCTCGTGTTCGTCGCGCGCGGGCTGCAGCGCCCCGCGCATCCGCTCGGTCTGCTCGCCGCGGCCGCGCTGGTCCTCACCGCGATCGATCCCGCAGCGCCTCTCGATGCGGGTTTCCAGCTCTCGTTCGCCGGCATCTTCGGCATCGTGCTGTGGCGCCGTCCGCTCATCGACCTCATGCCGGACAGTCTGCCCACCATTCTGCGCGATGCGATTGCGACGACGTGCGCCGCAACCGCCGCGACCACGCCCATCGCCGCGTTTCATTTTGGCACCGTATCCGCGATCGCGGTAATCGCGAATCTGCTCGCGATTCCGGTCGTGTCGCTTGCGGTGCCGGCCGCGGCGGCCGCCCTCGCGCTCAGCACGATCAGCATGGAGCCGGCCCGCTACGTCGCGGGCGGTTCGGAGCTGACCATGCTCTGGCTCGGCAGCATCGCTCAAAAATGCGCGCGCGTACCCGGCGGTCACTTCAGCATGTCGCAGCTGGCCATCATCAGCAGCACGCTCGCCGTGGTGGTAGCGTATGTCGTGATGCGCGAGCGCTACCGCAGCTCGCTGCGCGGACGCGTCATCATTGCAACGCTCGCGGCCGCGCTGCCGCTCGTGGCGCTGCCCATTCTGCCGTGGGTCGACCGCTCGCTCGAGATCCACATGATCGACGTCGGCCAGGGCGACGCGCTGGCCATCCGCTCGCCGCGTGGACGCTGGCTGCTCGTGGATGCCGGACCCGCTTCGCCGCGCTACGACGCAGGAAAGTCTCAGGTGGTGCCCTTCTTGCTCCAGCACCACGCATCCGGGCTGGCGGCGGCGATTCTGACCCATCCGCACCTGGACCATTTCGGGGGCTTGAGAGCGATAACCGACCGGATGCGCGTTGGCGCTGTCATCGACCCTGGCATGCCGGTCGCCGGCGGCGAATACGATGCGCTGCTGACCGACCCGAACCTGCACGGGCTCCCCTGGATAGCCGGTCGCACCGGCTCGACCATGGAAATCGACGGGGTTCGCATTGAATTCCTCGCGCCGGACGGGGTTCCGCTTGACGCTTCCGCAGACGCGAATGAGTATTCGGCCGTGTTTCGGTTGACCTACGGCCGTTTCAGTGCCCTGTTTCTCGGTGACCTGCCGGCAGGCCGCGAGACGCGCCTGGTGGACCGATTCAGACAGCGGCTGGATGTCGATCTGCTGAAGGTCGCGCATCATGGCAGCGGCGGCTCGTCGAGTGAGGAGCTGCTGCTGGCGACCTCACCGGCGGTCGCGCTGGTGCCGGTCGGACGCAGGAACCGGTACCGGCACCCTCACCCGGCTGCGCTCGCCCGGCTCGAGTGGGTCGGCGCGCGCGTCTTTCGAACTGACCGCGACGGCACCGTCAGCGTGAGCGTGCTGGCCGATGGCCGCATGAGCGTGCGCACCCGGCAATGATGCAACGATTAGAGGGATAATAGCGATTAGAGCGATTAGAGCGACGGAAATCGCTCTCAGCGGGCGCTCTCATCACTCACATCGCTCTAATCGCTCTAATCGCGAGGAATCATGGTCTCGAACTCCATAATCACGATCGAGCGGCACATTATCGAGCAGGAGCGCAAGTTTCCCGAGGCGACGGGTGCGTTCAGCAATCTGTTGTACGACGTCGCGGTCGCCGCCAAGCTGATCGCGCGCGAGGTGCGCAGTGCGGGGCTGTTCGACATTCTGGGCGGCACCGATCAGCGCAACATCTCGGGTGACCAGGTGCAGAAGCTGGATCTCTGGGCGCACGAAGCGATGTTCAAGGCGCTCGATCACAGCGGCCATCTGTGCTGCATGGCGTCCGAGGAGTCGGAGACCTTTCTCGAGATTCCCCCGGAGTTCCCGGTCGGTGACTACGCGCTGATCTACGACCCGCTCGACGGCTCGTCCAACATCGATGCCAACGTCTCGATCGGGACGATCTGGTCGATTCATCGCAAGATCTCGGATCACCCGCGCGGCTCCGAGGAGGACTGTCTTCAGCCGGGGCGCAAGCAGGTGGCCGCCGGTTACGTACTGTACGGCTCGGCGACCATGCTGGTCTACACAACCGGCGCGGGCGTGCACGGCTTCACACTCGATCCGTCGATCGGCGAGTTCCTGCTGAGTCATCCGAACATACGAATGCCGGCCAACCCGCAGCGGATCTACAGCGCGAACGAAGGCAACTACGCGCGCTGGTCCAACGGGCAGAAGCAGCTGATCGATCATCTCAAGGGTCTCGACGGCAGGAACAGCAACCCGTTCACCTCGCGTTACATCGGCAGCCTGGTCGCGGACTTCCACCGCACGCTGCTCTACGGCGGCATCTTCATGTATCCGGCCGACGACAAGAACGCCCGCGGCAAGCTGCGCGTGCTGTACGAGGCGGCTCCGCTCGGACTGATCGCGGAAGAGGCCGGCGGTCGCGCGAGTGATGGCGAGCAGAGCGTGCTGGATCTGCAGCCCAGGTCACTGCACGATCGTACTCCGCTCTACATCGGCTCGACCGAGTTCGTGGATCTCGCCGAACAATTCCTGCGGTCCGACCGGCAGGTCGCCGTCGAGGTTTGAGCTCGCAAAGAAAGAAGCCCCCGCCACGATTGCGGCGAGGGCTTCTTGTCTAACTCAGTTGAACGTGTAGCGCAGGCTGACCTGCATGCGGTAGACATCGCGCGAGCCGACATTGTCGGAGAACGACTCCGTGATCAGCTCGTGCTGTGAATCTGTCGGGTTGACGTTGCGCAGGCGATAGCGCGCTCTGCCCTGCGCATCCACACCGGGGCTGGTCAGCGGCGAGGTCGTAATGAAACGCTTGCCCACGCCCCAATCGCTGTTGACGAAGTTCGTGAAGTTAAGGATGTCTGCCCGAATCGACAGCCCGTTGCGCGTGCCTGAAATGTTCCTGAACAGCTCCTGTTGCACGCTCAGGTCCGCGCGCCAGACCAGTGGCACGAAGACCGCGTTGCGCTCCGCATACTCGCCGCGGTGCTCGCCGAGGTACGGATCCTGCTCGATGAACGCATCCCACGCAGCGGCCTGCTCTGCGGCCGTGAACGTGCGCGCCGGCGTATCGCCCGATGCACGCTGCGTGTACTGCTCGAAGTTCATCTCCGACTGATCGCGCGCAATGTAGATCAAGTCGTTGCTGCTCGAGCCGTCGCCGTTGATGTCGCCGCCGTAGATGTAGCTGCTGTTGCCGTTATTGCGGCCCTCGAGGAACAGCGAGACGCTGGTGCCACCGAAGCTCAGCCAGTTCTTGCGGTACGAGGCGGCCACGAAGAAGCGGTGGCCCGGCGAGTTGTCGGAATAGCCGAGACCCGGATTGTTCGGATCGCCATGGTGCTGGTTGCCGAACCAGGAGCCGGAAGCGATCGAGCCGGGATCCACCGTGTTCTTGGAAATCCCGTAGCTGTACGCCGCCTTCGCGAAGAAGCCACCGCTGAAGGCCTTCTCGAGCGAGGCCGCCGCGTTCCAGGCGTAGCCCTCGTTCTGGTTTTTCAGCACGATCGCCGACGAGACGTTCGAGTGGATGCGGTTGCTG
>JBQTJO010000366.1:0-12950 GCA_052387015.1 Gemmatimonadota bacterium | reverse complement strand
GGGGATTTTCGCCCCTCCTCCCCTCCGCCCCTCCTCCCCTCCGCTACCACACGGATCCCGCGACCGAGCCCGGGACTATAAATCGGTAGCCTATCAGCGGGGAGATCCCATGCAAACGAACCAAATTCTGCTGGGCGCACTGGTGCTGGCGCTGGCCGGGTGCAGCGAGGCGGCACGGGAGCCGATCTCGCCCGGCCCGGTCCTGCCGAACGACACGGCGCGCGCGCTCACGGTGCAGGAGCAGCAGGTCGTGGCGGCATCGAATCGATTTGCGTTCGAGCTGCTGCGCGATATCGATCGCGCGGAAAGCGACAAGCCCAACCTGATGGTCTCGCCGCTGAGTGTCTCGATGGCGCTCGGCATGACGTTGAACGGCGCGGTGGGCTCGACCTTCGATGCGATGCGCAGCACGCTCGCGTTCGGCGATCTCTCGCAGCATGCGATCAATGCCGCCTACCGCGGCTTGATCGGGCAGCTGCGCGCGCGCGATCCCCAAGTCGAGTGGGGACTCGCCAACTCGATCTGGTACGACAACGCGTTCACCGCGTATCCGACCTTCATCGACACGGTGCGTCACTATTTCGCGGCGGAAGTGCAGCAGCTCGATTTCGCGAGCGCAGCCGCGCCGAAGACGATCAGCACGTGGGCGGAGCAGCGCACTGGTGGCCGCATCAAGAACCTGATCGATCGCATCAGCCCGGACGAGGTCATGTTCCTGGTGAACGCGGTCTACTTCAAGGCGCCGTGGACCAGGCCCTTCGAGCCGAACGCCACGCGTGACATGCCGTTCAGGCGCGCGGACGGCTCGACTGCGAACGTGAAGATGATGATGGTGGATGGCGCGTTCCGGCACAGTATGAGCGGCGGCCGCAAGGCGGTCGAGCTGCTGTATGCCGACAGCGCTTACAGCATGGTGCTGTGGACCGGGTCCATTCCGAGCGACACGGAGTGGAATGCTCTACTGACGGGCATGACCAACGGCCGCGTCATTCTGCGCCTGCCGAAGTTCAAGTTCGACTACGAGACGGAGCTGAAGCCGCTGCTCTCCGACATGGGCATGGCCATCGCGTTCACACCCTTCCAGGCGAACTTCACGCGCATCGCGAATCGCGACGATCTGTACCTGACCCGCGTCACGCACAAGTCGTTCATCGACGTGCACGAGCTCGGCACCGAAGCGGCTGCGGCAACCGCGGTGGGCGTGGGCGTCACGTCCATGCCGCCGGAGCTGACGTTCGACGAGCCGTTCTATTTCGCGATTCGGGAGCGATCGACCGGGGTGGTTCTGTTTGCGGGCAGGGTGAGGCTGCCGTAGGCGATGAGAGCGATTTGAGCGATGAGAGCGATTTGAGCGGATTCACTGCGCTCTTATCGCTCCCATCGCTCTTATCGCATCATCGCTATTTCACGCCCAGCTCGCTCTTCGCGCCGCTGCCCGCGTCGACCAGCTCCATCGTCCACTGCTCGTCGGCCTGCTGGCCGGAGAACTGAACGCGCGCGACACCGCCAGGCGCCTGGTCGGCGAGCCACCACTCCATGTTGCCGCCGCCCGCGCCGAACTTGACGTGCTTCGCCGAATACGACGACGCGCCGACCTTCACCAATTCCGTGCCGACCGTCGCGCCCTGGATGCTCTCCGGTGTCGGCTTGAAGGGGAACGCGGTCATCGACAGCATCGACAGATGCTGCGGCACCATCAGCTCCTTGCCTTCCGTGTCGCCCGGCAGCTTGCCGCGCATACGCACGACCTGCATGGCGATGCCGCTCTCGTCCAGTTTCTTGAACTGTGACTCGAGCGTGATGGTATCGGCGGTCTCCGGGCCGACCGCAATCGACTTGATGCGCCACCACTCACTGCCATCGGCTTCGCGCGAGAGCAGCGCGCGCTCGAGCACAGTCTTGGTGTCGGCCTGCTCCGAGTCCTTGATCTCCCAGCGCGTCCACTCTCCGGGCTGATAGGCAGTCTCGAACATGGTCGCGCCGGACATATACATCAGTCCCCACAAATAGCTGACGTAGGCCCACGTCATGTCGGGCGTGAACATGCGCACACGCCCGGCAATCGCGCTGCCGACACGCGCGCCGATGCCGCCGCCGCCATTGCCACCCTCGTTACCCGATGCCTTCGAGAGGGTCATGCCGAGACCGCGCGCCAGATGCTCCGCGCGCGCGGCCAGAACCTGCAGGCTTTCACGCGGATAATCGCGGCTGCCCGCGACGTAGGGTGTGTACCGCTCCTTCATGTGCGCGAACCAGTCCTCCTTCATGCCTGCCGCTTTCGCGCCGATCTTCTCAGGCTTCTCGAACAGCTTTCTGCGATCCTTCAGGTAGCCATCTTCGCTGGTCGCACCGCACTTCGCCTTCATGGCGATCTTTGCGGCCAGTCCGGTCTTGCCACCCAGGCCGCCGGCCTCTTTGAGCAGCTCCGAGCACGCGCGGAATTGGGCGATCTTCTCATCGATCTCCTTCAGCTGGGCGTCGACTTTGTCGAGCTCCGCACGCTCGGCAAAAAGGCCCTTGATGAATTGATCGAGTTCTTGTTCGAATGACTTGTCCTGCGCGCTCGCCGTGGCGGCGCTCGCAAACAGCATGAGCGCGGTCAGGAACCGGGAACGAAAACGCATGGGTCCTCCAGGCAGGAATTACGCAGAAACAATTGGGGCTCGGCCCCACCCAAAGTCAACGCTGGCGCGGCCGCGCGAGCAGGGCGAGGGGCACTTTGCGCAGCCCTTTCCAGACGATCACGCTGTCGGCCGCGGTCCGCAGCAGCAGCTGGGCCGAGATGCCGCCGTCGAGCATGAGCGCGTGGCGCGTACCGAGCGCGGTCACCAGCTCGAGCGATTCGGGCACGGTCAGGCCGATCGGCACGCGCTCGGTCACGGCCGCAAACGCGGCAGAGCGCGTCAGCACAACGAGCAATGAGCCGTCGGCCAATTCGCCGAGAATCAGGCGTGCATCGCGGTGCGTGCGATTCACGTCGTCGGATGACGTCAGCAGTCGCGGCACGACGCCATTCAGCAACAGCAGCGGATACGACTGAAATGCGAAACGGATCGAGCGGTCGTGGCGCGCAGCCGCAAGCTGTGCCGGCGCGTACCAGCGGACGGCGCCGGCCGTGTCGATCGCGATGCCGGCGGAGAGCGGGCCGTGTCCGGGATCGCGCTTCTCGTATGCGTTCAGCACCAGCCAGCCCCAGGGACCGGTCTCCTTGAATTGACCGGCATTGAGGGCGAGTGCGACGTCGGCACCTGCCGAGTCCACGTTCCATGCGCCGGTCATGCCGTTGGCGCGCGTGCTGAGCGTCAGCTCAAACGTGAAGGCGCGCGGGTCGATGCGCGTGACGATCGCACGAACCGGCAGACGCCAGCGGCCCGCGCGCAGCTCGATCTCGGTCCAGTCGAGGCCCGGCTGCGCGGCGCGCCACTTCAACTGCGACGCGAGCGCCGAGAGCGCGACCGGCTGTTCGTCCACGAAAGCAGACAGCGCGGCCGGTTGCGCGAGCAGGGGTGAGTGCGCCAGGAAAATCAGGAGAAAGACAATGCGCGACACGACACAACACCTTAGGTTCGCGAGTATCCGGAAGCAATGACCTGTAGAAACCATATCTCCCTTCCTGCCCGCATTCAACCGAATGCGAATTCGTGCAAGAAGGGGGATACTGGAGAGAACAGGATTCTGGCGATGCCGCTCGTCAACCTGCCGCACCGTCTTGCATACCTGCCAAATTTAACGAGAGCAATTCTGAGCAAAAGAAATCGGGAGCACGGCGTCGTGCTCCCGACCTTATAACCGCTCCTTCCGCCGAAGAAGCGTACATCGTCCAATGCTTTAGATTTTGCGATCGACCTGGTTGCGCACGGCGTTGAGCACGCTCTTCGCCTCGAGCGCGCCCTTCACCGCCTTGATCGGGTGACCGTACTCGAGATCGATCAACGCCGTGCTGTCCATCCTGGCGACTTCCGCCGCGAACTTCTTCGCACGCACGCCGTCGGAGCCTTTGGCGCTCTTGATCGCCGCGCCCAGATCGGCCAGCGACCGCTCCGTCTCGCGCACCATGCCGCGCACGGTGCTGCTCACGATCTTGCTGCCGAGCGAGCCCAGGCCGTACTCGAAGCGCGCGCCGACACCGGCCTGAGCGACGGCCATACTGTCCGCCGCGGTCGCGCCGGGCGGCACCGGTGGTGTCGCCCGCGTGAGCGCGTAAGCGGAGCCGGCCAGCAGCCCGAGCAGAATCAGCATTTTCCCAGACATTCGTGCACCTCTCCTGACCCGCTGAACGCGGTAACGTGGCCGTGGGCGAGCAATGGCTATACCGAAACGCGACGAAATGGTATTAACGCCTTGCAGGATAACATGTTGGCCGCGGAAATGCAGGGGTTGTAATGGTTGCGGCGGTGTCAGTTGTTTCGTGAAAACGGCTACTTTTTAGCGGTTGGGAGGAGTCGGATGAGGCTCGCATGGGTCTGGAGCGCGGCCGTGATGGTGGTGGCGTGCGCCGAGGTGGAGGAAGGCGACCAGCCGGGCCGCAGCGACAGCGTGGCGGTCGTGCCGGTCGGGCCGGGCACGCGGCCGACGGCGATTACGCCGCCGGATACGCCCGGGTCGCCGGCCGAGGAGGGGGCCAGGTTTCACGATTCAGTAGCGACCCAAACCCAAAGGCCCAAAACGCCGGATTAGCAACTGGAACGCCCGGTTGGTTGCCATTCCTCGGCACGCCGAATAGCAGCAGCGGTCGCTACTGAATTGTGAAACCTGGCCCCCCGGCCACATAATCCAGCCCCATGAATCCACTACGACTGCTCCGTTCGGCTGCACTCCTGCTCGCGCTGGCCACATCCGCCGGCGCGCAGACGCTCGACTCCGCATTCCTGGCCGGCCTGCGCTGGCGGCCCATCGGCCCCGCCAACATGAGCGGGCGGGTCACGGACATCGAAGGGCTGCCCAGCCCGTCGCGCACGTTCTACGTGCTGACGGCCGCGGGCGGCGTCTTCAAGACGACGAATGGCGGCACGATCTTCCGGCCGCTCTTCCAGACCGAGCGCGTGGTATCGGGCGGCGACCTGGCCATCGCGCCGAGCGATTCCATGCAGCTCTGGCTCGGCACGGGCGAAGAGGATTCGCGCAACAGCATCTCGCCGGGCGGCGGCATTTACAAATCGACGGATGGCGGCCTCGGCTGGCAGCTGATGGGGTTGGAGAAGACGGAGCACATCGGGCGCGTCGTCGTACATCCCACGAATCCGGACATCGTGTATGTCGCGGCGGTCGGCGCGGCCTGGCGCTCGAATCCCGAGCGCGGGCTGTACAAGACGACCGACGGCGGCCGCACCTGGCAGCGTATCAAGTACATCAGCGATCGCGCGGGCTTCGTCGATGTTGCGATGGATCCGACCAATCCGGACGTGCTGTTCGCGTCGAGCTGGGAGCGCGTGCGCGGCCCGTATTTCCTGAACAGCGGCGGTCCGGGCAGCGCGCTCTGGAAGACCACGGATGGCGGCCGGAGCTGGACGGAAGTGAAGGGCGGCGGCTTTCCGGCCACGCGCAAAGGCCGTATCGGTCTTGCGATTGCGCCGAGCAATGCGCGCGTGCTCTACGCGCTGGTCGAGGCGGAGCCGCCGGCCGACAAGCCGTGGCGCGCGAATCCGCCAGGCACGCCGGGCAACAACTGCCGCAACGTCGGCGCGGGCGGCTGCGGTCTGTACCGCTCGACGGATGGTGGTGCGAGCTGGCAATGGATGAACGGCAACAACGTGCGGCCGTTCTACTACTCGCAGGTGCGGATCGACATCAAAAATCCCGATCGCGTCTACTGGTCCAGCACGCCCGTAAATTTCTCCAACGACGGCGGCCAGACGATCGGCACGACCACGGGCGGCTTGCACGTCGATCATCATGCCATGTGGCTCGATCCCGCCAACCAGCATCATTTCATCGTTGGCAACGACGGCGGCATTGGTATCACGTGGGACAAGGGCGGCAGCTACCAGTTCATCAACACCTTTCCGATCGGGCAGTTCTACAACATCAGCTACGACATGCGCGTGCCGTACTTCGTGTGCGGCGGACTGCAGGACAACGGCTCGTGGTGCGGTCCCAGTCGGAAAGCCGGCAGTGACGCGGCGATAACGAACGCGGACTGGATCAAGTTCAGCGGCGGCGACGGCTTCGTCACGCAGCAGGACCCGCGCAACTGGAACATCGTTTACGCGGAGTCGCAGGGCGGCAACATGGCGCGTTACGACCTGAACACGGGCGTGCGCACGCCGCTGCGCAAGCCGAGCTGGCTGGATGCGTATCGCGCGTTCGAGGATTCGATCGTGATCCAGCGCGGCGATCCGACCAGTCCGCTCACGCCGGCCGTGCAGCAGCGTCTCTCGGATTTGCGCATGCGGCAGGTCAGCGACTCGGTGTCCCTGAATCTGCGCTGGAACTGGAACACGCCATTCCTGCTGTCCGCGCACAATCCGGATGTGTTCTACGCAGGCGCGAACCGCGTCCTGAAATCGACGAAGCGAGGCGAGGACATGCGGCCGGTCTCGCCCGACCTGACGTACAACGACTCGGCGAAGATCTTCATCAGCACGCGCATGACCGGCGGCGTCACCAAGGACACGACCGGCGCGGAGACGTACGGCACCATCGTGTCGCTCAACGAATCGGCGCTGCGCCCGGGCGTCCTGTTCGCCGGCACGGATGATGGCAGATTGTGGAGCACCAGGAATGATGGCGAGAGCTGGGTCGAGCACACAGCCGCATTCGCGAAGCTGGTGCCGGCGCGCACCTATGTCAGCCGCATCGAGCCGTCGCGCGTGTCGCTCGAGCGCTTCTACGTCACGTTCGACAATCATCGCAACGGCGATTTCACGCCTTACGTGCTGGTCACCGAGGACGGCGGCAAGACGTTTCGCTCGATCGCCGGCAGCCTGCCGCGCGGTGGCCCGGACTTCGTGCACGTGATGCGCGAAGACCCGGTTAATCCGAATCTGCTGTACGTCGGCACGGACGTCGGCGTCTACGTCTCACTCGACCGGGGCGGCTCCTGGACGAAGTTCATGAACGGGCTGCCGACCGTGCCGGTGCACGATTTGAAGATCCACCCGCGCGACCGCGAGCTGATTGCGGGCACGCATGGCCGCTCGATCTGGATCGCGGATGTCGCGCCGCTCCAGCAATACAGCGCACAGGTGGCCGGCGCGGCCGACCCGGTTCTGCTGGAGATCAAGCCGGCGCTTTCGTATTTCGACCAGTCGACCGACTACGAGATCGGGCAGCAGACCTTTGCGGCGGAGAGTCCGCCCTTCGGCGCGGAGATCACCTACTGGGTCGGCGCGCCGGCCGGCGCACGCGCGCAGGTCATCATTCTCGATCAGCAGGGCGACACGGTGCAAACGCTGAACGGCCCGGCGTCACGCGGCCTGCAGCGCGTTTTCTGGAATCTGCGCAAGCGAGCGGAGCCGGCGCGTCCGCTCTCGCCGGCCGAGCAGCGCGACAGCGCGCGGCTCGAAGTGCGCGTCGCATTCGTCAGCGATTCGCTGGTGCGAGCGGGCATGAGAAGAGACACGGTGGACCGGCTCATTGCCGAATGGCGCAACGTGCAGCGCATCGGCAGCTTGCCAGCGCGCAGCCGGCGTCAGCGCAGCCAGCCGTCGAGCACGTCAGGCGGCGAGCTGAGCAGCGCGCTGGGCGTATTCAACGCCAGGCCGTCGGAGACCGAGCCACGCGCGCCCGG
Source organism: Gemmatimonadota bacterium (assembly GCA_052387015.1). Taxonomy (GTDB): domain Bacteria; phylum Gemmatimonadota; class Gemmatimonadetes; order Longimicrobiales; family RSA9; genus CBJLQC01. Next base: position 5,221 of record JBQTJO010000366.1, on the reverse strand, counting down.
TGCGGCCGCGCGCGGCGGCAGCGGTGAAGCGCAGGCCGGCGAGAGCGTCGACCCGGACCAGCTGCGCATGATCGTGAATCTGCTGCAGCTGCCCGGCCGGCCGAATCTGCGACCGCTCACCAGCAGCTTCTTCAGCCAGCAGACGCTGGTCGAGCCGGGTGTTTACACGGCCGTCTTGAAGGTTGGTGATGAAGTCGTGGGCAGGAGAACTTTTGAGGTGATCAAGGCTGGCGATTAGAGCGATAAGAGCGATAAGAGCGATAAGAGCGATCCGCTCCTATCGCTCCCATCGCTCTCATCACATCATCGCTAGTTCTGCTGCGACGACGGCGGCACCATCCCGTTCAGCCGCATGTATGTCACCAGGTTGCCGTAGTGCTCCCAATCGTGTGAGGTGACGAGCGTCACCGCGGCCGCGAGATTGGCTTTGTTGCCAAAAATATCGATCGGCCTGGCGAGATCAGCATCGGTCACCTTCGCCAGCGCCGCATCGCACGTCTCGAACGACTTCTTCAGCGCGGCCTGCAGTTCCGCCTTGCTGGTCAGCTTTTCATTCGACCCCGCGTACGGCGTCGCCGTGCCGGCGATCAAACCGCAGAAGTAGTTGTGCGCATCCGCGATGTGGCCGATCAGCTGGCCGAAGGTGCGGACTTCCCTGGTGGGTTGATAGCTGTACTTGTCCTCGGGCACCTGCTCGGCCGACTTCACGATGTTCGATTTGACCACGCCGAAGATCTGCGACATGCCCATCACGGCCGCGTTCGCGCTGCTCGCCTTCTGCTCGGCCTGCTGCGCTTTGGCGCCGGCCGCGCCGGCCAGCACGAGCAGCGTAGCGAGAGCAATCGTGCGTTTCATCTGGACCTCCTGGTTTTCCTTGAAGGGGGGCGGAAAGTGCAGCTAATCTTACCGCTCCCCTGCCGGAGGTCAACGCTATCGGGTGACCACCCGTTTGAGCAGCGTGCCGGCGCGAATCGTGGTGTTCGCGTCTGCAACCTGATTGATGATCGCGAGTTGGCCGATCGGAATCGTCGATGGGTTGCGGCGGTTGAACTCGGCCAGCGACATGGCCGATTCGGTGCGCACGATGTCGACCCGGTTCGGCCGCACGTTCAGGGCGGTCGGATCGGTCAGCGTTGCGAAGCTCCCGATCGCGTTGCGGAAGGTCGGGTCATAGGCGCCCAGCCGCGCGGCGGACGTGTACGCGAGAATCTGGTACGTGTTGCCGCGATGGGACAGGAATGTTGCAATACCGCCGATGATGCCCTCCTCGGTCTGCGCCTGGAAGTAGCCGGTGAAGGCGGGATTGTCGTTGATCGGGCTGCTCGAGGTGCGTCCCGCTTCGATGCCTTGCTGCGCGAAGAACCGCTGCGCGGCCTGCGACGGCGTGCCCTGTGCGAGCGTCAGCTGAATCACCGCGTCGTTGTGGTCGCTGGTCGCGATCACCGCCTGCGACATGTTGCGCGTGCCCCAGCCCCGCGGGAACGTCATGCGGAAGCGCAGATCGGGGTGCAGGAACTGATGGTCGCGAAAGAAGCCCTGGCGCGGATTCTCGCCGTATACGAGCCCGTCGATCTGACCGAGATACTGCGCGCGATCGACAATGCGCGGTGCGGGCGGCGCGGGCAGCGCGGCGAACCGTTCGCGCGCGGTCTCGATGCGTTCGCCCGGATCGGGGTGGGTCGAGAGCCAGGACGGAATGCCGCTGCGCCCTTCGACATCGCCGATGCGTTGCAGCGCGAGGAAGACGTCGTCCATCTCACCGACATCGTACGACTGGCTCAGCGCGTACTTGAAGCCCAGCTCGTCCGCCTGCCGCTCGGCATCGCGTCCGTATTTCAGGAAGAGCAGCTGAACGCCGGTCGAGAGCACGCCGCCGAGGCTTTCGACAGTGGGCGAGAAGATCGAGCCGAGCGCGAGACCGAGCTGCGCCAGCTGCGCGCGTGAAATCTGCGATACCGAATGGCGCGCTGTGATGTGGCCGATCTCGTGGCCGAGCACGGTGGCGAGCTCAGCCTCCGAGTTCATCAGGTTCATCAGTCCGCGCGTGATGTAGACGGGGCCGCCCGGCAGCGCGAACGCGTTCGGCACCGGATCGTCGATGACGCCGAAGCGCCACGGCAGCTGCGGGCGTTCGGACGCGGCGGCCAGCTGCAAGCCGATGCGGCGCACGTACGCCTGCAGCTCCGCATCATCGACCAGCCCGAGCGTCTGCTCGACCTGGGCCGCGGCCTGCTGGCCGAGCTGGATCTCCTGCGCTTCCGAAATCAACGCGAACTCGCGCCGCCCGGTGACCGGGTTGGTCGCGCACGCGGCCAGCGTGGCCGCCATCGCGACGGCGCATAGGTGTCTTCTCATGGTGTTCTCCCAGTCTGACGGTCCCCCGATTCGGCGCCGCCAAGCGTAGCAGGGACCGTACCGCCCCGCTAACGTTCGGCACGGTGACCGTGTCCTTATACCAGTAATGGCCGAAATCGGCGATCTCGTAATCCGTGCCCGGGCGGGTGACGGCGAGGCTTTCGAGCAGCTCGTGCGTCTGCACATGCGTGCGGCGCATACGGTTGCGCTGGCCGTCACCGGCGGCGCGGCCGATGCGGAGGACGTCGTGCAGGACGCATTCGTCACCGCGCTCGAACGGCTGGATGACTGTGAGCCCGGGCGCTTCAGTGGCTGGCTGCTCTCGATCGTGCGGAATCGCGCCCTGAACGTCCGGCGCGCGCAGGCCGTACGCAGCGCGGCGCCGATGCACGTGCTGGAGTCGACGTCGTCCAATTCGAGTCCCGAGCGCGACGCCGAGCGCGCGCGGTTGCGCGGCGATTTGACGGCGGCGCTCGCGCGGCTGACGGAGACACAACGGCAGGTCGTGCTGCTGTACGATCTCGAAGGCTACAAGCATCGTGAGATCGGCGAGCTGATCGGCATCAGCGAAGGCGCTTCACGATTTCATCTATCGACGGCGCGCGCGGCTTTGCGCGGCCTCCTGGACGGTCAGACGGGAGATAAACCATGCACTCACGGGATTGGGAACCGGAGCGGGAACGCGAGCGGCTGGATTTTTCCGCGCTCGAGCTCGAGCAGGATCGATTCGAGCGCATGGTCGGCAGCATCATGTGGCGGGCGCGCGGCGAGCTGAGCCGGCGCGCGCCGTCGCAAGACGTGAGTGTCGTGGAAGCCGTGGCAGGCTGGTTCCGTCCGGCCGTCGCGGCGGCGGCCGCCATTGCGACCATTTCGCTGGCGCTGCTCGCGAGCAACGGCGGCTCGAACCAGGCGGAGGCGCAGACCGGCGCGTACATGCCGAGCTCGGCCGTGCCCGCCGCCATGACATCGTGGTACGAAGAAAATCGTTTGCCGACTGCTGCGGAGCTGCTGGTTGCTGCCACCGGTGAACGGAATCAGGGGGAATAATGGTCCTGTTCGGAAACGGCGGTAACAAGGCGCGCGTGATCGGCACGGTGCTGCTCTTCATCACATTCGTCGCGGGCGCGCTTGGCGGCGCGGCCGTAACGCGCGTGGTGAGCGCCGAGGCGCGCCATGGCGTGGTGAAAGTGAAATCGGACAAGCCGCCCATTCGCGGCGGCTCACGCCGGCTGTTGCTCGATGAGGCGTTCGCGCGTGAGATCGGGCTGAGCGATCAGCAGCGCGCGCGAATCAAGGAGATCCTCGATCGCCGCGACGCAGAAATCAAGAAAGTGTGGGAAGGTTTCGAGCCTCGCCTGAAGGAGTTCAGCCGGCAGGTGCACGAGGAAGTCGCGACCGTGCTGACGGACGAGCAGCAGGAGAAGCTCGCCGCGGCGCTGGCGCAGCGTCGCGGCGAGAAGCGGCAGCGCGAGTGCCGTCCCGACAGCGCAAGTGCAATGAGTAAGGAGAAGTCATCGTGAAGCAGTTCGCATGGCTGGTCGCGGCGCTGATCGCCGCGCCAGGTACGACGAGCGCGCAGCAGTCGCCAGCGCGCGACTCGCTGACGCTCGAGGAAGTGGTCGCGCGCGCGCTCGAGGTTAGTCCGGGGATCGTGCAGGCCAGTTCGTCGGTCACGACCGCGCAATCCAGCGAGCGGGCCGCGCTGGGCTCGTATCTGCCCAGTCTGTCGCTGACGTCCGGCGCGGGACTGGCCAGCACGGAGCGTTTCAATCCGACGACGAACACGACCGTGACCGGCTCGAGCGACAGCTACAGCGCGGGTCTGTCCGCCGGCATCGACCTGTTCACGGGCGGCCGGCGCGGCGCCGAGCGGGACCGCGCGGGTGCGGTGAGTGATGCGGCGGAGGCCACGCTGATCGAGCGCACGTTCGCCGTGACGCTGGAAGCGAAGCAGGCCTACTTCGACGTCGCGAAAGCGGGCGAGCTGGCGCGTGTCGCGCAGGCGCGGCTGCAGCGCGCGGCTGAAGGCTTGAGCGCGGCCGAGCGCAGGTTGCAGGTCGGTACCGCGACGCGCTCGGATGTGCTGCGTGCGCAGCTCGAGCAGACCAACGCGAAACAGGCGTTGCTGACGGCCCAGGCGCAGGAGCGTAGTGGCTCGTTCGCGCTGGCGCGTGTGGTCGGCTCGCAAGCGCCGGTCTATCCGCGCGTGAGCGAGCGGCAGGCGCCGCGTCCGCTCGCGTTGTCCGAAGCCGAGCTGGTGCAGCTGGTGGTGGAGCAGGCGCCCGCAGTGCTGAGCGCCGAAGCCAACTATGATGCAGCGCGCGCGAGCGCGAGCGCCGCGCATGCCGCGTATCTGCCCACCCTGCGGCTGTCCGGCGGCTACAACTGGTTCAATCAGGAGGCCGCCCTGAGCGGCGGCAACCTGAGCTGGACCACGCAGGTCAGCCTTTCCTATCCGCTGTTCAACGGCTTCGCGCGCGAGGACAACATTGCGCGCGCGGAAGCGAACGCGCGCAATGCCAGCGCCGCGGCTGCGGACGCGCGGCTCAAGGCGCGCGCCGACCTGGAGCGCGTCATGAACGCGCTCGAGCTTGCGGGCGAACAGGTCGCGCTCAGCAGACAGGCGGTCGAAGTCGCGCGCGAAGACCTGCGCGTGCAGCAAGAGCGCTACAAGCTGGGCATGTCGACGATCCTCGACCGGATCACGTCGCAGGTCAATCTGATGGATGCGGAAAACCGGGAAGTTGCCGCTCGCTACGACTACGAGATCGCGCGCGCGCAACTGGAAGCCTTGATCGGAAGGCAACTGTGATTAAGAGAGCATGGGAGCATGGGAGCATGGGAGGAGGGGTGCTCCTCGCTATTC
>JBQTJO010000365.1:0-14198 GCA_052387015.1 Gemmatimonadota bacterium | reverse complement strand
GTTCTTGTCCGTCTCCTCGCCCTAAAATATGTAGACTTCGCCGGGCGTGCCGCGGTCGAGCGCGGCGACGATGCCGTCGGCCACGTCATCGACGAAAACGTACGAGAACCACCCGGGCGCGCCGAGCAGCGCGGGCACCCTGCGCTGCAGCAGATCGTCGATGAAGCGGCCGGCCGGACCCCGGTCGCCCGGCCCATACACGAACGATGGACACACGATCACGAGCGGCAGTCCTCTGCTTTGCGCGTCGCGCGCGAGCTTGTGCGCTTCCGCTTTCGTGCGGTGATAGACCGAGTGGTAGGGCGGGTCGTACGCGTCGCGCGGCTCCGGGTCGGCGCCGGTCGGACCCAGCGCAACCGTCGTCGACGTGTAGACGGCGCGCGGCGTGCGTGACTGTTCGAGGGCTGCCAGAAACGCGCGCGTGCCTGCCACGTTTGTCCGCTCCAGCGCCGCCGCATCGACCAGGCCGAGCTCGTAGATCGCGGCGAGATGGATGGCAGCGGTCGCGTTCCGTAGTCCGCGCTCGTGAGCGGCGCGGTCGGCGGCATCGCCTTCGAGCAGCTCGGCGCCGAGCTGCTCGAGTGTTGTACCGCGTTCGCGAGAGCGCACCAGGCACCGCACCCGCTCGCCGCGCGCGAGCAACCGCTTCGCGACGCGTGTGCCGATGAAGCCGGTCGCCCCCGTGATGTAGATCAAGCGGTTTTCGCTATCGCTCTTCCGGACCGGTCGCGATCCAGCCGATCTCCACGAGCCGGCCATTGATCACGGCCGCGCGCGCTTCGATCAAAACATCGAGCTCGCGGGTGCGATCCAGCCGCTTCTGCGACGCCGTGCCCTGTGTGATCGCGTAGTCCTTTACCGTCACCACGCCTTCCGTGCCGTCCGGCGCGCGCAACCGGATTTTCCTGCCGGGTGCGACGTCGCCCAATGCAGGATCCCCGCTCAACAGCTTCAGCCGCAGCAGGTATCCACGCAGCGGTACTTCCACCGAATCCGAAACACGGAACTCGAAGGACCCGCCGCCCGCTTTCCCGTTACCAAAAATTCCCATGCAATACTCCAGTTGCTCCCTACTCCCCTACTCCCCTACTCCCCGCCCGGGTAGTATTGACTGTCCCCGCACGCCTGTCTATACTTGCCGCAGCATCAGGAACAGGCAGTTTCAGGCTACGCGGGCACATCGGATCGAGTGGGACCTGCGACATACTTGGGCAGGTCCCTTCTTGTTTTGGTCATTGTTTCACGTTCTACCCATACACACCAGGAGTTCAGTAAATGGCTCGTACCAGCGGTACAGTAAAGTGGTTCTCGCAGGAGAAGGGCTACGGTTTCCTGCAGCGCGAAGGCGGTGCCGACGTCTTCGTGCACTACAGCGCGATCGAGGGCAACGGCTTCAAGGTCCTCTACGAGGGTGAGGACGTCGAGTTCGAGGTCATCGAGGAGCCCAAGGGTCCGAAAGCCGCGAGCGTGGTTCGCCTGAACCCGCCTGCGGAGCCCCCGCGCCGCAGCGGTGGCAGTGGTCGCGAAGGCGGCCAGCGTGGTGTCTTCAACGGCCCTCGCAATTATCAGAGCCGTTACTGAAAAGGTGCGGGGCAGGCCTGCACTTTCAATCCAAACGGACGCAAATGAGGTCACGGTTGGGGAAGTGCAGACCTGACCCGTTCATTATTCCAAGCCCGCGGATCGCATGTCCGCGGGCTTTTTTTGCTCAAGCGCGCCCGATCAGCGAGGCGACCAGCTTCACGAGCTGTTTCGGCGGAACCGGCACGGTCGCGTAGGCATCGGCGCCCGCTGCCAGCGCCTCGGCGCGCGCCGCTTCATCACCCAGTGCGAGCACGCGCAGCCGCGGAAAGCTGGTGTCGCCGCGAATCGTGCGGATGAGATCGCCACCCGAGTTGCGCGGCAGCCGCATTTCGGTGATGACCAGGTCGGGCACGCTGTCGCGAATGACCTCGAGCGCGCCCGCAGCATCGACGGCTTCGACAATGGCGTAGCCTTCGCGCTTGAGCACGACTTGCCAGGTGACGCGATTCTCGTCCTGAGGGTGAACCAGCAGTATGACACGTCTGCGACGCACGGCGCCTTCGTCGGCGAAAGGTGGACTGCCTGATGGGGTACGCCAATATTGAGACCGGCGGGATTAGGATCAAGAGTCCCGCGATTGGAGACATTATGCCGGAGATTACCTGTACTCGCTGTGGCCAGACCGGACCGCAGCTCGCAAAGCCGCCGCTCAGGAAAGAGTTGGGCGAGCGGATCCATAAATCGATCTGCCAGCGCTGCTGGGACCAGTGGCTGCGCTACCAGACCGCGCTCATCAACCACAACGGGCTGGATGTGCGCGACAGGGAAGCGCGCGAGTTCCTGACCGCGAACATGGAAGCGTTCTTCTTCAAGACCGGCGAGACGGAAGAGATCGACACGTCCCAGCAGGGCAACATCAAGTGGTGATCCACTACCCAACCGGACGGCGCTACGGAGAGGCGCTACGGACAGGCGCTACGAAAATGCGCTACTGGGAGGCGCTGTCGGTGGCGCGGTTTCGTCGCGCAGTCCCGTAGCGCGGTTCCGTAGCGATTTCCCGTAGCGCAGTTCTGCGGGCCGGCTGCAGCACAAATGCCGTCCGCGCGACCGGCGGCAGCCGCTCGAAGCGACTCAGGCGCCCGTAGAAGCGCACCGGCATCTCCAAGGCACGGAAGAGCTGCCGCCATTCGTTCTCCATGCGAATGCGGCCGGTCCAGGGGATGCTGTAACGCTTGTTGAAGCCGCGGATGTGCACCTCACCCCACTTGCGGTCGAGCCTGTTGCGTGGCGTGTCTTCCACCACCAGCACGGCTTGCCTCGCAACGCGCGACGCTTCACGCAGTAGAATCGACGCGTCCTGCGCGTGGTGCAGCACGAAAATGAGAAGCGCGAGGTCGACGGATTTGTCGGCGTACGGCAGATTGCGGCCGTCGAAGCGGCAGTAGTTTCGCACATGGATGTTGGCCGGTACGACATCGCAGCCGAAAGCCTCGATCCGGTAGTCCCGGCTCAGCACTTCCAGCGCGTAGCCCATGCCGCAGCCGATGTCGAGCACCTTGGCTCCCGGCACAAGAAAACGCTCTGCGTGCCGCAGCGTAGCCGCTGCCTCGTTGCGGCGCTTCCAGCCAAAGAGGCTGTGCCAGACCTGTAATTCCCCCGCCTGCCATTGTGCCACCCGCTCCCCCTCCCTCTCCCATGCGACGACGACAAGGCAATCTCCGCGCCGCCTCCGCCTCCGCCTCCGCCTCCGCCTCCGCCCTTCTGGCATGGCAGGTAGTGAATCCCTTATCTTGCGGCCACCCCCCCCAGGAAAGTGGATAACCTCGTAAGCGCTCTGGACGATACCGACGCGCAGGCCAGCCGTGTCTGGCCCGAACTGGAAGCGCTGGCCCAGCCAGCCCGAGAGCGGCGCCGCCTCCCGCCCGAAACGCGGAGCCGCATCATCATCGAGCTGTGCGCCCTGGCTGCGCTCTCGGTGAAAGAGCTCGCGCTTCTGCTCGACCGCAGCGAGGCGTACGTCGGCGATGCGATTCGGCCGCTCGTGAATTCCGGCCGTCTGACGTTCCTCTACCCCGACCAGCCGCGTCATCCGAAGCAGAAGTATCTGACCGGCAAGACCGCCGCGGCGGCCAATGGCCATGGCAGGTATTCGCCGCCGCAGCTGCGTCGGATCGTGCCTGCGGAGGCGCCGCTCTCGACGAAGTCGCCAGCCCCGCCCGCGACGGAAGCCACCGCCAGCCCTGCGCCCGTCGCCCTCGCCCCGGCCCCCGCCGGAAGAGGCGAGTCCCGGCTGACCAGTCAGCTCGCGAACATCCTGGCCGTCGCGATCACCGGCATTCTGCTCGCCACGCTGCGCCCGTCGCTCTGGGCGCTTTATGCGCTGCTCATCGCTCTCGCCCTCGCCCTCACGCACCTGCTGAGCCGGTCGCCGCAGTACCAGCAGTTTCGCGCGCTGCCGGCAGCGGGCAGAAAGCGCGCGCTCACGTTCCTGCTGCTGAAGGCGGGCGTCGCATTCGGCGAGATCGCACTCGTCTATATGTTGGCAGGTCTGCTGATACCTCAAGCGTAAAAATTGCGCGGCCACGCATGCGCGCGCAGCGCAACGAGCAGCGGCTGCTCGAGCGGCCCCTGTTCCGAGGCCGCGGCATTGTCGCGTATGTGCGCCGCACTCGTCGAGCCGGCGATGACGGTGGCAACCTCGGGGCGCGAGAGACTGAAGCGCAGCGCGCCCTGCGCAAGTGATTGATCCGCGCTCTCGAGAATGGGACGGAGTCGTTGCACGCGCTCGACGGTTTCCGCGAGCCGCTCACCGCGAAAATAGCGGACCCGCATATCGTCCGTTGCGAACTTCGTGTACTGCGCGTACTTGCCCGCGAGGGCGCCCTCATCGAGCGGCACACGCGCGATGACGCCGACATCGTGCTCGCGAGCCGCCGGAAACAACTCGATTGCCGGCGTCGGATCGAACACATTGTAGATGACCTGGAGCGCATCGATGCGGCCGGAGCGCGTCACGCGCAGCGCGCTGGCCGGCTCGTGATCGTTGACGGACACGCCGAACGCGCGAATGCTGCCGTTCTGCTTCAGCTCGAGCGCGGTCTCGTGCCACTCCGCATCATCCGCCCAGCTGTCGCTCCACACGTGAAGCTGCTGCAGGTCCGGCTCGAAGCCGAGGTTCGCGCTGCTCTCGCGCGTGCATTGCAGGATCCAGCGTGCCGGGAAAACGTCGCGCAGCCGTGAGTCGTGGCGCGCCGGCCAGGTCCAGTCCATGGGCGGCACCTTGGTCGCGACGTAGACGTTCTCGCGCATGCCGCTCCGCCTGAGCACGCGCCCGAGCACCTGCTCCGAGCGGCCGCGCCCGTAGGCCAGCGCCGTATCGAAGAACGTGACGCCGCTCTCCAGAGCCGTTTCGATCGCGGCCTCCGCAGCCGGCTCGGGGACCTCACCCCACATATTCCCGCCGATCTGCCACGCGCCGTAGCCGATCTCGGAGACCTGCCACCCCAACTTGCCGAAGCGTCGCGTTCTCACCCTCTCACCCTCTCACTCGTGCGCACACTCGCACAGTCTCTCGGCATATAGTAGCTTCTACCGTGGCCGAAATCAGGCTCGTCCTCGTCGACTTCGACGACACGCTCGTTGACACCGCGCCGCGCTTTCACCAAGCGCGGCTCGAGCTTTTTCGGCTGCTGAGCGAAGCCGGTTTCGACCTGGGTGCGGCCTATCGCGTGCACCACGACGAAATCGAGCCGCTCATGCGGCAGCGCTTCGGCTTCGGCCCGCGCCGCCTCGAGCACTCGTTCCGCGCGACGTACGAGGCGCTCTGCACCGCCGCTGCTTGTCCGGTAGACGACGACGTCGCCGCGCGCGTCGCCGGGCTGGGCCATTCCGTCGCGGGACCGCCGCCGCTGTTGAAGGGCGCGCTGGCCGCATTGCAGCGACTGAATGCTGCGCTGCCCACCGCACTGTACACGCAGGCCGGCGACGTCGAATACCAGCTGAGCTGCGTCCGCGCGTCCGGTGTGCTGGACGTCATACCGCCGCAACGGATCGTGATTTGCGAGCACAAGACGGCCGGCCGGTTTCAGCAGGTGCTGAGCCAGTTCGGGATCGAGGATCCGGCGAGCGTCTGGATGGTCGGCAACAGCATGCGTCATGACATCAATCCGGCGCTCGAGTCGGGCGCGCACGCGATCTTCGTGGCAGTCACCAACCCGTGGGAGTTCGACGTCGTGCCGCCGGTTTCGGAGCCATTCCGGACCGTCGCGACCTTGCAGGCCGCCGTCGACCTCCTGCTGCCGATTCAGGAGCCGCAATGCAGGTAAATCTCGCCGTGCTCGCCGACTACGCCAATGTCACCGGCGACGGCAAGCTCAACATTCTCGGCATTTTCGATCGCATCAACCTGATGCAGATTCCGGCCGTGCATCCGCAGATGCACCTGGTGCTGCGGCTGGAGGCGCGTCCGGCAGAGCTGGACCGCACGCACAATGTCGAGATCCGGTTGCACGATCCGGAGGGGAACACCATCTTCGAGGTGAAGGGTGAGATCGTTCCTCGAGGCGAGGCCGGTCGTGCGGTTTCGACCAACCAGATTCTGACGCTGAATAACCTTCAGCTCGAGAAGATCGGCGATTACGTCTTCGTGGTTCTGATCAACAACGATGTGAAGACCGAAATCCCGCTTGCCGTCGAGTTCGTCTCAATGCCGAACGTGGGTTCGGCCCCACCAACGCAAATCAACTAGAAGTAGATATGCTGGACCAAATCAAAAAGAAGCTCGAGGACGAAATCGAGCGGCTGATGCGCGAGCTTACGGTCACGCTGCCGAAGGCGATTCAGAAGGCCGTCGAGCTGGGTGACCTGAGCGAGAACGCCGAATACAAGTCCGCGCTCGAACGGCAGCAGTTCGTGCAGGCGCGCTTGCATCATCTGACGCAGCGCATGACCGAGCTGTCGAAGATCGACGTGTCGAAGCTGTCACCGGATCGCGTCGGCTTCGGCTCGAAGGTGAAGCTGAAGGAGCTCGACACCGGCAACGAAGTCTCGTATTCGCTCGTCTTCGGCGACTTTATCGATCTCGACTCGGACCAGATCTCGCTGGCATCGCCGATCGGCAATGCACTGCTCGGGAAGCAGCTGAACGATGAGGTCGTGATCCGCCTGCCGCGCGGCGATCGCAAGTACCGGATCGTCGAGCTGGTCACGTTGCCACACATGATCGAAGGTTGATTCCGCAGAGTTCACATTGATCGCAGCCATCGCACTCATCGCACTGGCGCTCAATGCTCAGCAGGCGCCCTGTCCGCGCAGCGATCGCTACTGTGCCGAGATCACGCGTATCATGACGGCTGCCCGTGTGCGCAATGCGGTCACGCGCATCGAGCGCACCGATGCGGCGGCCGTCCGCGAGCTGATCGCGCTCACCCAGATACCCGCACCGCCTTTCAAGGAGGCGGAGCGCGGACGCGCCTACGCCGAGCTGCTGCGCGCGGCCGGCGCGGACTCCGTTCGTATCGATGAGGCCGGCAACGTCATCGCGCTGAGGCGCGGCGTCACGCGCGCGCGCACGATCGCGCTGAGCGGCCATCTCGATACGGTTTTCCCCGAGGGCACCGATGTGCGCGTGAAGCAGCGCGGCGATACGCTGTTCGCTCCGGGCATCGCGGACAATACGCGCGGCCTGATCGCGGTGCTGCAGGTGCTGCGCGCGCTCGTGCACGCCGGCATTCGCACCGATGCGGACCTCCTTTTCATCGGCACGGTCGGCGAGGAAGGCATCGGCGACCTGCGCGGCACGCGGCACCTCTTCCGCGCCGGCGCGCCGCGCATTGATGCATTGATCGTGGTGGACGGCGCGGCCGATGACGCGATCACCAACACGGCCATCGGCTCGCGACGGTACCGCGTGACCTTCAGCGGACCGGGCGGTCACTCGTGGGGCGCGTTCGGCACCGCCAGTCCGATTCACGCGCTCGCGCGCGCGATCGAGCGCTTCGACAATCAGGCCGCGCGCTTCACGGCGAGCGGACCTACCACTACCTACAATATTGGCAGGATCGGTGGCGGCACGTCGGTCAACTCGATTGCCGCGCAGGCCTGGGCGGAAGTGGACATGCGGTCCGCCAATCCTGCGCGGCTCGCGGCGCTCGACTCGATGTTCCATGTGGCCATGGTCGATGCGCTGAACGAGCAGAACGCGTTGCGCAGGACCGGGCCGGAGCTTTCCCTCGAGGTGCGCCTGATCGGCAACCGGCCATCCGGCCGGATCGGCAGCGGCGCGCCCATCGTGCAGCGCGCGCTGGCCGCTACCCGCGCCGTCGGTCTCACGCCGCGCCTGGATGAATCCTCGACCGATGCCAATGTGCCGATCAGCCGCGGCATTCCTGCGATTACGCTCGGCCGGGGCGGAGTCGCGGGACGCACGCATTCGCCTGGCGAGTGGTGGCTCAATGCGGACGGCACGCGCGGGCTGAAGCGCCTGCTGTACGTGCTGCTCGCCGAGGCTGGCTGGCACGACCGAGCCGGTCAAGAAGGGAGATAGTGGGGATAACGGAGACAAGGGCGATGCCGTCCGCGAATTGCCGCAATGTCGATTAGAACCTCGGATTAGAACTTCGGATTAGAACTTCGGATTAGAACTTCGGATTAGAACTTCGGATTAGAACTTCGGATTCGAACGTCGGATTAGAACTTCGGCTTTGAATGGTTGAATACATAGGGTTTGCGGCGGGGACGCTCACGGTGCTGTCGTTTCTGCCGCAGGCGGTGCAGGCCTGGCGCACGAAGCACGTGCAGGACGTCTCCTTTGCCATGATCGCGCTGCTGATGGCCGGCGCGAGCGTCTGGATCATCTACGGTGTCGTCACCAGGGACATGCCGGTCATCATGACGAACGCGATCGCCATGGTCTTCCAAGCCGCGATCATGGGCGCCAAGCTGCGATTCCAGGTAAGCTAGTCCGGCTTTCCGATCCGGTTTTCTTACCCGGTTTTCTTACCCGGTTTTCTAATCCGCTTTTCGAATCCGATTTTCTTCCCGGTTTTCTAATCCGCTTTTCGAATCCGGTTTTCGAATCCGGTTTTCTAATCCGCTTTTCGAATCCGATTTTCTTACCCGGTTTTCTAATCCGGTTTTCGAATCCGGTTTTCGAATCCGGTTTTCTAATCCGAAGTTCTAAGCCGATTTTCTAATCGACTCCAAAGCAGCGGCCCTCCCCGGTGTGGCACATGGGCCCCGCCGGCTCCACCCGGATCAGAACCGCATCGCGATCGCAATCGCCGTAGATGGCAATCACGCGCTGCGTGTTGCCGCTGGTCGCGCCCTTGCGCCAATACTCCTGCCGGCTGCGCGAGTACAGCCACAGATCCCCCGAGTCCAGACAGCGCCGCAGCGCCTCGCGATCGGCGAATCCGAGCATCAGCACCTGCCCGGTGCTGTGATCCTGCACCACGGCCGGAATCAGGCCGTTGTGTTTGGCGAAATCGAGCGTGTCCAGCTCGGTAGCGGTGCTCAATCTCATGCGCACTCCCGGACCGGTATGCTAGCCTCGGCCAGCGTTCGTTTCAGCGCCTGCACGGTGGTCGCGCCGTGGTGGAGAATGCCGGCTACCAGCGCTGCGTCGGCGCCGCCGTACAGGAGTACATCGCGCACGTGATCCGCATGCCCGGCGCCGCCGCTCGCGATCACCGGCACGGTCACGGCGCGGGCAACGCTCGTGGTCAACTCCAGATCGTATCCATAGCGCGCGCCATCGCGATCGATGCTGGTGATCAGGACCTCGCCGGCACCCAGGTCTGCGCAGGTCGTCGCCCACGGCGCGGCTTGGAGTGTAGTCGGCGTTCTTCCGCCATGCGTGAAGACGCGAAACCCATCAGCCTCGTAGCGTGCGTCGATGCTTGCGACGATGCACTGCCGGCCGAATCGCCCGCTGGCAGCCGTGATCAGCTCCGGCCGCTTCACGGCCGCGGTATTGATGCTGACCTTGTCGGCGCCCGCCCGCAACGCGGCGGCAATGTCCTCGACGCTTGCCAGCCCGCCGCCGACGGTGAGCGGGATGAACAGACGCTCGGCGGTGCGGCGCACCACGTCGAGCAGCGTGCGGCGGCCTTCGGCGGATGCGGAGATGTCGAGAAAGACGATCTCGTCCGCGCCTTCCGCCTCATATCGCTGCGCCAGCGCGACCGGGTCGCCGACCGTACGCAGCCCGGTGAAATTCACGCCTTTGACGACCCGGCCGTCCTGCACATCCAGGCACACGACCACGCGCTTGAGCAGCACGCTAACCCTCCTGCTCCATAATGATCGCGCCTTTGGTGCTGAACACGTCGGCCGAGCGCGTGAGAGCTTGCCGCAGCGCGAGCCCGGTCGCCTTGAAGGCGGCTTCCACGATGTGGTGACGGTCGCGGCCGCGCAGCACACGCACGTGCAGGGTCATGGCCGCGTTCTGCGCCAGCGACCGCAGGAAATGCTCGTACAACGAGCTCGGCAGCCGCCCCTCGTAGCAGGCACGGCCGCCGACATCGAGCGCGACCTCGACCAGTGCCTCATCCATCGGGATGGTCGAGTGGCCGTAGCGGCTGCATGCAGCGGGTACGAGATCCTTCAGCGCGAGACCGACCGTGATCGCGACATCCTCGATCAAGTGATGGCGCAGGTCGCCCGTGGCCTCGACCCGCAGCTGTACACCCGCATACTGCGCGAGCGTGAGTAGCATGTGATCGAGAAACTTCTCGCCGGTCTCGACCGCGATCGGACCCTCACCCGCTGCGAGGGCGAGCGCAACGCGCGTCTCACGCGTCTCGCGCCGGTAGCTTTTCATGCGGCGAACTCCTGTTGGATGGCGGCCGGTGTGATGCGGCCCGTGTAGAGCGACATGCCGAGCACGGCGCCGGCCGCGCCGAGATCCGCGAGTCTTCGCAGGTCCGCAACATCGCGGATGCCGCCGGCCGCAATCAGCGGGTGCGCGCATGCGGCCACCAGCCGCTCGAAGCGCGCGGCGTCCACACCTGTCATCCGGCCTTCACGCGACACATCGGTAACCAGCACACCCGCCAACGGCTCGGCGCTCAGCTCTCGCATAAAATCCAGCGCCGGCAGCGGCGTCTCGTGCGTCCAGCCGCGCGTGACCACACGCTCGTCGCGGCTGTCCGCCGCGACGATCACCCGTCCGGGGAACAGCTCGGCCAGGCGATGTCGCCATACAGGCTCCTCGATGGCGCGCGTGCCGATCACGACGCGCGCGGCGCCGGCCGCAATCAGCTCGGCGGCACGACCCTCGTCGCGCACGCCGCCACCCACCTGCACCGGCACGTCGACGGCTGAAAGAATCTCGCGAATAATGGCTGCATGGTCGCCACGCTCGAGGGCTGCGTCGAGATCGACGACGTGCAGGCCGCGGAATCCTGCGTCTCTCCACTCGCGCGCGACCAGCACGGCATCCGCGCGACTGACACGCTCCGCGGCGGGGTCGCCGGCCACCAGCTGCACCGCGCGGCCCTCACGCAAATCGATGGCTGCGTAGACGATCATGACGGCACGATCTTGAGAAAATTGCGGATGAGACGGAGCCCCTGCGCGCCGCTCTTTTCGGGGTGAAACTGGATGCCCCACGTATTGCCGCGTCGCACGACCGCGGGAAAGCGCTCGCGCTCGTACCCCGTCCAGGCCATGATCACGTCGCGCTCCGCCGGGTCGGCGACATAGCTGTTGGCGTAGTAGCCGGTCAGCGGATCCAGATCAGCGAAGACCGCATGCTCGCCGCATTCGACGCGGTTCCACCCCATGTGCGGCGTGCGCACCGTCTTCAGCTTGCGCACAGCTCCGCGCAACACACCGAGCCCGCGACCCGCGCCTTCCTCGCTCGTCTCGAACAGCAGCTGCATGCCGAGGCAGATGCCGAGCATCGGGAAACCCGCGTCCGCTGCGCGGCGCAGCGCTTCGGCGCTGTCCTGCAGGCGTTCAGCCGCAGGAGCGAACGCGCCGACGCCGGGCAGCACCAGCAGGTTGGACTCGAGCGCCGCGTCCACACGGTCCGTTATGCTGACGCTGGCGCCCGCGTGCTCGAACGCCTTGACCAGCGAGTGGAGATTGCCGGTCGCGTAATCGAAGATGACCACCTTCATGACAGCACCTCGCTCAGCGCATTCAGAAAACGCTCGAGCAGCGGCCACGGCCCGATCGACACGCGGATGCAATCACCGGCGTGCGGCAGCTCCGGAAATGGCCGCACGGCGACACCGCGCTCGCGCAGCGCAGTCGCGACTCCGGCAGCACTCCACTGAGCGGGCACCTTCACCAGGATGAAATTCGCCGCGGATGGCCAGCAACGTAGCCCGAGCGCATCGAGAGCCGAGGCAAGCCGCGCACGATTGACTTTGGTTTCGGCGACGACGTCCGCGACCCACTTCCGGTCGCAAGCGAGCACCGCGAGCGCCGCCGCCTCCGCGATCGCATTCACCTTGTATGGACCGCGCGACTTCTCGACTTCACGGATCAGACCCGCGGGACCGATTGCGTAGCCGATGCGCAGTCCCGCGAGAGCCCACACTTTGGAGAGCGTCCGCAGCGAGAGGGTGCGGGCGGATCGGACCGCGAGATCGGCGCAGTCGGCGTCGCCGAACACCGCATACGCCTCGTCGATCAGCAGCACGCCAGTGAGCCGCTCGGCCAGCGCGGCAATCGCCTCGCGCGATGCGGCGGTGCCGGTCGGATTGTTGGGCGAGCAGACGTACGTGACCGGCGCGTCGATTTCGCACAGGCGGTCCACATCGACGCCGAAATCGCAGCCGGTCGGTACGGCGAGCGGGCGCGCGGCATTCATGCGCGCGAACGTGCTGACGATGCCGAACGTCGGATCCGGATAGGCCACAATGTCGCCGGGCTCGCACACCGCGCGGATGGCGGAATCGATCACGTCATCGGAGCCGCAGCCGGTCGCGATGTTCTCCGCTGTGACGCCGTGCAGCTCGGCGAGAGCACGCTTGAGCGGCTGCGCGAACACAGTCGGATAACGGGTGATCGCCGCATCCGGAAGCTCGCGCAGCGTTCGCCTCAGGGATGGCGCCGGCCCGAACAGATTCGTGTTGTCGCTCAGATCGACCGGACAGGCTGCACGACCCGGATCGTACAGCTCGATCTCGCGGTAGGCGGCTCTCATACGCGCACCGCCTCACGCAGTCGCGCCGCGCGCGCGTGCGCGCTCAGACCTTCGGCATCGGCGAGCAGTGCGGTCGTGCCGGCCAGACCGGCCGCGGCCGCGGCATCGATCCGCTGGTACGTCGTCCAGCGCAGGAAATCGAGCACCGACAGCCCGCTCGCCGCGCGCGCCAGACCGCCCGTCGGCAGCACGTGATTCGCGCCTGTCAGATAATCGCCGAATGCAACGGCTGCGCTGCTGCCGAGGAAGATCGTGCCTGCATTGCGCGTGCGCGCCAGCACAGCATCCGCTTCCGCGAGATAGAGCACGAGGTGCTCGGGCGCGTAGCGATTCGCGAACTCCAGCAGCTCGTCGGTATCCGCGGCCAGCAGCAGCGCGCCGTTTGCGCTCAACGCCGCGCCGACAATCGAAGCGCGCGCCAGCGTCTCCAGCTCGCGCTCGATGATCTGCGCAACCGCAGTGAGCAGCCCCGCGGCTGTAGTGACCAGTACGCATGCGGCCTGCGGATCGTGCTCGGCCTGCGCGAGCAGCTCCCACGCGACGAGCTCCGCATCCGCGCTCGCGTCCGCCACCACCAGCACTTCCGACGGGCCGGCGGGACAGTCCACCGCGACCACACCGCTCAGCTGGCGCTTCGCTTCCGTCACGTACGCATTGCCGGGCCCGACGATCTTGTCGACGCGTGGCACCGTCCCGGTGCCGTACGCCAACGCCGCGATCGCGCCGGCGCCCCCGAGCGCGAACAGGCGATCCGCTTTGCCGATCGCGCAGGCCGCCAGCACCGCGTCCGCTGGTCTGCCGGACGGATCGGCCGGCGAGCACACGATTACCTCGTTCACACCCGCCGCGCGCGCGGGGACCACGCCCATCAGTACGCTGCTCGGATAAGAGGCGCGGCCGCCGGGCGCGTACACACCGACCCGCTCGAGCGGGTCCGCGCGCCGGCCCAGCACCAGGCCAGGCTGTACCTCGATTTCGAGTAGCGAAGGCAGCTGCGCGCGGTGAAACCGCTCGATGTTCCCGGCAGCCTCCTCCAGCGCGCATGCCAGCCGCGGCGGCACCCGATCGAGCGCGGCGAACCACTCCCGGCGCGGCACTTCGATGCACAGATCATTCACGCGATCGAACAGGAACGCCTGCTCGCGCAACGCCGTGTCACCGTCGTGGCGCACGTTTTCGATCAGCTCGCTCACGATCCATTTGATCTGCGGATCCTGCATGCGCGCCCGGTCGAACAGCTTCTCCAGCTGCGCGCCCGTCAGAGCATCGACCCGGGTGCCAATCGGCAGCGCAAACCCACGCTCCCATGCTCCCATGTTCCCACGCTCCCGTGTCATGGCATCAGCCTCTCGATGCCGGTCACTAGGATGCCGGTCGCGCCGATCGCCTTTAGCTCGCTGATGACGCGATAGACGTCACGCCGGCCGACCACCGCGTGCGCGGCCACGTAATTGCCGCCATCCAGAACGTCGATCACGGTGGGGCCGGAGATGCCCGGCAGGATGCGCTTGACTTC
>JBQTJO010000364.1:0-2212 GCA_052387015.1 Gemmatimonadota bacterium | reverse complement strand
ACAGCTTCCAGCCGGCGATCTTGGCGATGGCATAGGCGTCATTGGTCGGCTCCAACTCGCCGGTCAGCAGATACTCCTCCTTCATCGGCTGCGGCGCGAGCTTCGGGTAGACGCACGAGCTGCCGAGGAAAAGCAGGCGCCGCACGCCGCTGCGGTGCGCGGCGTCGATCGCGTTGGTCTGGACCTGGAGGTTCTCGCGGATGAAATCGGCGGGATACGTTTTGTTGGCGACGATGCCGCCGACCTTCGCGGCGGCGAGAAAGACGTAGTGCGGCCGCTCGGCAGCGAAGAACTCATCGACGGCGCGCTGGTGGGTAAGGTCCAGCTCGGCGCGCGTGCGCAGCAGCAGGTTGGAGAAGCCGGCCTGCTCGAGCCGCCGCACGATGGCGGAGCCGACCAGGCCGCGATGCCCCGCGACGTAGATGCGATCGCCCGGCGTCATCGCGCCGCGCTGCCGCGCAGCGGCACGTTGTGGCCGGCGCTGCGCAGCGTCTTCTCCTGGCGCGCCAGCTCGATTGAGGCCATGGCGGTATGCTACCACCGATGGTGGAAGGAAGCGAATAGCTCTGGGGCGAGCTGCGCCCTAGGAAGCCTTTCGCCGCTGCTCGCGCGGGGTGCAAGTACTGAGCGGAAAATGCGGTTTCGGTGTGCCGACCCTTGACTCTCACAGCGGCGCAGGGTATCATGGAATAAGCTGCAAATTGTATGAATGGAGGCGGCATGTTCAAAACGGAAGACATTTGCGCCCTCAGCGACTTCACCCGGAACGCCCGGAGCCATGCCGAACGGCTGCGCAGGACTCAGCGTCCCGAGGTGCTCACCCTCAATGGATCTGCTGAACTCGTCGTCCAGAACGCGGCGGCGTATCAAACGCTGCTCGACCGTCTGGACGAGTTGGAGACCCTGCTGGCATTGGACGAGGCAGCGGCCGAAATTGACCGCGGCGAAGTTGAGCCCGCCGCCGAGATGCTTGCGCAACTGCGCCAACAGCTCGGCATTCGCAAGAGGATACGGTAACCCGTGTTCGCTGTCGGGGCAGCGCTCTCCGCCCGCCGGGACATTGCGAAAATCGTCCAGTATCTGCGCGCTCAGGCGTTGGAACGCAGGGTCTCGGAGGAATTCGCCGATCGCTTCTTCGATGAAGTCGACGATGCGATCGAAGGGCTACGTGAATTCCCCGAGCGGCATCCGTACGCTCCGGAACGACCGGCGTGGCGACGCGACGTTCGCAATGTGCTGCTCGACACCGGCTACCGGGTCCTGTTCCAGGTGCGCGGAGATGAGGTGTGGGTGATGCGCGTACGACACCAGCGCCAGCGTCAACTCAAAGCAGCTGGTCCGGGAAGCGCATTCAATCCCGAACTCCTCGTTCGCTAATTTCCGCGCACACCTCGCTTCAGCAGCACGGGCTTGCCGCTCTTCCCTGCCCTCCTGAGCAGCGGATAATTCCTCATGTTGCGCGCACCGATCTGGATGATGTCGGCGTACTCGGCGGCCGCATTGACGGTTTCGTGGCTCGAGCGCCTCGGTGACAATGGCGAGACCGGTCTCGTTGCGGGAGGTGGATTTGGATCAGGCGATTGGTCCGCGCACGACCAGTCCGCAATGCCCCGCGACGTAGATGTGATCGCCCGGCTTCATCGCGCCGCGCTGCCGCGCAGCGGCACGTTGTGGCCGGCGCTGCGCAGCGTCTTCTCCTGGCGCGCCAGCTCGAGGTCGCTGCGGACCATCATGTCGATCAGCTCGGCGAACGAGACCCTGGGCTGCCAGCCCAGCACGCGTTGCGCCTTGCCATAGTCGCCGCGCAGATGGTCGACTTCGGTCGGCCGGTTGTAGCGAGGATCGATCTCGACGTACGCGTTCCAGTCGAGGCCGACGCAACCGAAAGCGCAATCAAGCAGCTCGCGCACGGTGTGCGATACGCCGGTCGCGATCACGAAGTCGTCCGGCTCATCGTGCTGTAGCATGAGCCACATCGCCTCGACGTAGTCGCCCGCATAGCCCCAGTCGCGCGCCGCATCGAGATTGCCGAGGTAGAGCTTGTCCTGGAGTCCTTCCGCGATGCGGCCGGCCGCGCGCGTGACCTTGCGCGTGACGAACGTCTCGCCACGGCGCGGCGACTCGTGGTTGAAGAGGATGCCGTTCGCGGCGAAGACGCCGTACGCCTCGCGG
The DNA here is from genome assembly GCA_052387015.1 of Gemmatimonadota bacterium. Lineage (GTDB taxonomy): Bacteria > Gemmatimonadota > Gemmatimonadetes > Longimicrobiales > RSA9 > CBJLQC01. The sequence continues at coordinate 40 of JBQTJO010000364.1, read as the reverse complement.
TAATTCACGGCGGTCCAGTAGGCGAAGACCTTGGCGCAGC
>JBQTJO010000363.1:0-1782 GCA_052387015.1 Gemmatimonadota bacterium | reverse complement strand
GTGATCGCAAATCGCTTCGACCGCCGCGCGCCCGCCATGCACCACGTTGAACACACCGTCCGGAAGACCCGCCGCGCGTAGCAGCTCGGCAATCCGGTTGCCTGACAGCGGCACCAGCTCCGATGGCTTCAGAATCATGCAGTTGCCGAGCGCAATCGCATTCGGGATCGTCCAGTTCGGCACCATGTTCGGAAAATTGAACGGCGCGATCGAGGCGACGACGCCCACCGGATGCTTCTCGATCCGGCACTCCACACCCTTGCTCACTTCCATAACCTCGCCGGCCGTGATCTGCGGCAGCGAGCAGGCGTATTCCGTCAGCTCGATCGACTTCAGCACTTCCGCCGTCGCTTCCGACGGCAGCTTGCCGTTTTCCTCGGTCACCAGCGCGGACAGTTCCGCCAAATTCCGCTCGAGCAGCTGCCGGTAGCGGTAAAGGACCTGAACCCGCTCCTTGATCGGGGTGGCGGCCCAGCCCGGCAGGGCAGCTTGCGCCGCGCGCACGGCCGCGTCGACGTCGGCTGCTGAAGAGAGCGGCACGCGCGTAATGACTTCGCCCAGACTCGGATCGAAGACATCCAGCGCCTCCGCCTGCGTGGCGGCCGGTTGCCCGCCAATCATGTTGTTCAAAGCCGGGTATTTGGTCGTGACGGCTACCGCAGACATCTGATTAGCCCGTAAGAAGTTTGCCTGGATGAAAGGAGGAGAGCCCAGGTTAACTCCGCCCCTCGTGAGGGTCAAGAATCGGGTGGCGCTCCGGGGCTGCGCTACGGGCCTGCGCGATGGGAATTCGCTGGGGTTTGGCGGTTCAACCGATGCTTGACTAGTGCACTCCCGACACGACTTTGGAGGCGTCCGAAGGTTCCCATGCGCAGCTGGTTCTTGCCGGTGGCCGTATTGCTTCTCGCAGCATGTCAGGAGGACCCGCCGCATCGAAGATTACCGCGCCGCAGACGAGTGTCGCTCCCATAGTGATTCCGGACGAGTACATCGTCGTATTCAAGAATGAGGTGCGGAACGTTCGCGCGGTTGCGGAGCAGCTGGCGTCTGTGCACGGCGGCCGGATCCTGCACGTCTACACGGCGGCACTCAAGGGATTCGCGGTGAATATGCCGGCGGCGGCGGCTGAAAGACTGAGCAGGTCGGCGGCGGTGGACTATGTGCAGCCGAACGGGGTCGTGTGGGCGACTGGCGAGCAGACGAACGCGACCTGGGGGCTCGATCGCATCGACCAGCTCGATCTGCCGCTCAACACGACGTTCATCTACGACATGACGGGTGCCGGTGTGCACGCGTACATAATCGACACGGGCATCCGTCCGACGCACGCGGATTTCGGTGGCCGCGCCTCGATCGGCGCCGATTTCATCGGGGATGGCCAGAACGGTAACGACTGCAACGGTCATGGGACACACGTGGCCGGCACGGTCGGCGGCACGACCTGGGGCGTCGCGAAGGACGTCAGCATCGTTGCGGTGCGGGTGCTGAACTGTGCCGGTTCGGGCAGCTTTGCGCAGGTGATTGCCGGCATCGACTGGGTGACGGCGAACCATATCAAGCCAGCGGTCGCGAACATGTCGTTGGGCGGCAGCGAGGATCCGGCAACGGACCAGGCGGTGCGCAATTCGATCGCCGCGGGTGTGACGTATTCGTTAGCGGCCGGCAACGGCAACATCTTCGGTACGCCGATCGATGCGTGTACGCAGTCACCCGCCGGAACGGTGGAAGCGCTCACGATTGGCGCGACGGATATAGCGGACGCGGAAGCGAGCTTCTCGAATC
>JBQTJO010000362.1:0-6637 GCA_052387015.1 Gemmatimonadota bacterium | reverse complement strand
CTCGAGCACGCGGTCGATCAGGAGCGCGTTGACGAGTGGTCGCGCCGCATCGTGCACGATCACGGTATCAATGTCGGCAGGCAGAGCGCGCAATCCCGCGCGCACCGAATCGGCCCGCTGGGCGCCGCCGTGCACGAGCGCGATGCGCGACTGCTTCAGCCAGGCGGGCGCGCTCTCGATGTCTTCGGCGGCCAACGCGACGACCACCATGCCGACCGCCGGATGCGCGAGGAATACGTCGACCGAGTGCTGGAGCATGGGCCTGCCGGCCACTTCCATGAAGGCCTTTCGCAGTCCACCCAATCGGCGTCCGGCGCCGGCGGCCGGAATGATCGCGGCGGCCTTCACGTCGCGATGGCTCCAGCGAGATCGCGCACCGCTTGAATGCCGACCACCTCCAGGCCGTCGAGTTTCTCACGCGGCACGGACCGGCGCGGCAGGTAGGCGTGCGTGAAGCCCATGCGCGCAGCTTCCGCGAGGCGGCGCTCGATCTGGGAGACCGCGCGCAGTTCGCCGCCGAGCCCCAGCTCGCCCGCAAACACCGCGGTGGCCGGAATCTCCTTGCCGGTCACCGCCGAAATCAGTGCCGCCGCGACTGCAAGGTCGCCCGCCGTTTCGACGACGCGCACGCCGCCCACCACATTCAGAAACACATCCAGCTGGCCGAACGGGATGCCGCCGCGCTGCTCGAGCACCGCGAGCAGCAGCGCGAGACGCTGACGATCGTATCCGGTCGTGACGCGTTGTGCCGCGCCGTAACTCGCCTTCGTGCAGAGCGCCTGGACTTCCACCAGCAGCGGGCGTGTGCCTTCCATGGTCGCAAGAACGGCGGCACCGCTCACTCCGGTGCTGCGGTCGCGCAGGAACAGCTCGGAAGGGTTCGCCACCGGCATGAGTCCCTGCGCGCTCATGCGGAACACGCCGATCTCATCGACGCCGCCGAAGCGGTTCTTGTTGGCGCGCAAAACCCGGTGATCGAGACTGCCGGTCTCTTCGAAGTAGAGAACGGTGTCGACGATGTGCTCGAGCGTTTTCGGTCCGGCGACCGTGCCGCCTTTGGTAACATGGCCGACCAGAAAGACCGCGACGTCGTTCTCTTTTGCAAAGCGCTGCAAGCGGGCCGCGCACTCCCTCACCTGCCCCACATTGCCGGGCGCGCCTTCGATGTCCTCGGTGTACGTCGTCTGGATCGAATCGACGAACAGCACCGCGGGCGCATGCTCCTCCGCCTGTGCGAGGATGCGCGCGAGCTCGGTTTCGCCGAGAAAGAGAACTTCCCCGCTGGCCTCGCCGAGCCGGTCCGCGCGCAGCCGGACCTGCGCGCCCGACTCTTCGCCCGAGACGTAGAGCGCGCGCCTGCCTGCCGACGCGAGGCGCGCCGCCACCTGAAGCAGCAGCGTGCTCTTGCCGATACCGGGCTCGCCACCGATCAGGATCAGCGAGCCGGGCACGATGCCGCCGCCCAGCACGAAGTCGAATTCGTCGAGATTGGTCGGCCAGCGCTGCTGGTCGCAGGACGTGATCGCGCCCAGTGGCTGCGAGCGTGTGAGGGTGCGAGTGTGGGCTGGTGAGGCCCTGACCTTGCTGGTTTTCCGGGTCAGCTCTTCGACCAGCGTGTTCCACGCGCCGCACGCGGGGCATTGCCCCTGCCAGCGCGCCGTTTCGTTACCACATTCTGTGCAGAAAAAGGCAGTTTTGGTTTTGGCCATTCACCACCGTCCACGTACACGTGAACGTGAACGTGAACGTGCACGTCCGTTAATAAGTTTCCTCCTGCCGCGAGAAGCTTTCAAACCGTGTCGACTCCTTGCGGAAGAAGAGATCGACGGAACCGGTCGGGCCGTTGCGCTGCTTGCCGATAATCAGCTCGGCCTTGCCCTGAAGTCCCTTCTCGGCGGCCTCCTGCTGCGCAACGTAGTACTCGGGACGGTACAGGAACATAACCAGATCGGCATCCTGCTCGAGCGATCCCGATTCGCGCAGGTCGGAGAGCTGGGGTCGGTGATCGGCACGCTGCTCCGGCGCGCGTGACAGCTGCGAGAGGCCGAGAATCGGCACGTGCAGCTCCTTCGCGAGCGCCTTGAGCCCGCGGCTGATCGCGCTGACCTCCTGCTGCCGGTTTTCCGCATTGCTGCCGGTCCCGCCGTGCATGAGCTGGATGTAGTCGACAATGATCAGGCCGAGATCGGGCTGCTCCGCCTTCAGCCGGCGCGCTTTCGCCCGCATCTCGAGCACCGACAGCGCACCGGAATCGTCGATCCAGATCGGCGCCGTATTGAGATGCCCCGCCGCCTGGGCGAGACGAACGTAGTCGTCATCCGTCAGCCGCCCACGCAACAGCCGGCCGAGATCCACCAGCGCTTCCGAGCAGAGCATGCGCTGCACCAGCTGCTCCTTCGACATTTCGAGCGAGAAGAGCGCGGTCGGCACCTGTTTCGCAATGGATGCGTGCAGCGCGACGCCGGTGACCAGCGAGGTCTTACCCATGGCAGGGCGCGCGGCGATGATGACGAGATCACCGCGCTGGAATCCGCCGGTCATTTCGTCGAGATCACCAAAACCCGTCGGAATGCCGGTGATGCCGCCCTTCGCGGCCTGGATCTGCTCGATCTTCTCGAAGGTGGGATACAGGATCTTCTTGATCCAGACGAAGCCCTCGCGGTCGTGCGACTGCGCGACCTGGAAGATCTGCTGCTCGGCGAGATCGAGAATCTCCTCGACCGTGCGCTCGCCGGGCTCGTACGAATCGCGAATGATGGTGGACGATGCTTCGATCAGCTTGCGCAGCAGCGCGCGCTCCCGGACGATGCGCGCGTGATACTCGATATTGGCGGCCGTCGGCACCGCGTCCAGCAGCTCCGCCAGATACGCGAGACCGCCGGCCAGGTCCAGCTCGTCGGTCTTCTTCAGCTCCTCGCTGATCGTGATCGGGTCGATGACCTGGCCGCGCTGAAACAGACGCGCCATCGAGCGGTAGATCCGCCGGTTCGCCTCGCGGTAGAACATCGAGTCATCGACGATCTCGAGCGCGCGCGCAACCGCATCACCGTCGATGAGCATGCCGCCCAGCACGCTGATCTCGGCCTCCGGGGCGTACGGCGGCTGGCGGTCCGGCAACGGCAGCGTGGCAACCGCGCGTGCAAAGCCGGGCGCATGTGAAGCTTCAGAGCTCAGTTCAAGGCTGTTCATCGACAATTGTGCGCAACAGCTGGAAATCGTGCCACGCCACGCGCGTCGCACTCGGGCTGCGAAGCAGATACGCGGGATGATACGTCACGACAACCGGTACTCCGTGGTAGTTGTGAATTTGGCCGCGCAGGCGACCAATGCTTGCTTCGCTCTGCACGAGCGTCTGCGCCGCAAACTTGCCGACTGCGAGGATCGCCTTGGGAGCGACGATCTCGATCTGCCTGCGCAGGAATCCGCTGCACGACTCGACCTCGTTCGGCAGCGGATTGCGATTGTTCGGCGGCCGGCATTTCAGAACGTTGCAAATATAAGCCGCATCCCGGGGAAATCCGATACTCGCCAGCAGCACGTCGAGCAGTTTGCCCGCGCGCCCGACGAACGGCAAACCGGTCTTGTCTTCCTCTTCACCCGGCGCCTCGCCGACGACCATCAACTGAGACAAAGGATTTCCACGCGCGAACACCGATTGCGTGCGCGTCGCGTGCAGAACGCACGCCGTGCAGGCCGCCGCTTGTTTCTCAATGACCGTGAGCGGATTCCGCTCCGACTTGACAGCCGGCTCGCTGTCCCGACGCTTGAGCGCCCGAATAAAGTCCGCAGCAGTCATCGTGTCGAGATACAGTTCCTTGTCACCGAGCTCGACACGTTGGCGCAGATGCTCGATCAGCTGATCGCGATTCATTTACAGAATGCTCGCCAACCGGTCGAGGATCGCGTCCGCCACTTCAGCTTTCGACATGAGCGGCAATGATTCACTATTTCCGTCCGCGAAGAAAACGGTCACTTTATTGGTAGCTACATCGAAGCCGGCACCAAGCTCGGTGGCATCGTTCAAGACGATCAGGTCGAGGCCCTTTTCCTGTAGTTTTCTGCGCGCGTTTTCCTCATGTGCATCGGTCTCGAGTGCGAAACCGACGACCTTCAGGTGCGCGGCGCGATCGCCGCGCGTGCTGCTCAGAACGTCCGGCGCCGGCTCCAGCTCGATGGCCGAAACACCCGCGGCCTTCTTGATCTTGGATGCGGCAGGAGCCGCAGGGCGAAAATCGGCAACCGCAGCCGCCATGATCAGTGCATCCGCCTGCCGGATCGCTGCGCCGACGGCGTTCGCCATTTCCTCTGCGGTTTGAACCTTTACCAGGGATGGTCCCACGGGCGGGCTCACAGCGGCAGGCCCGGAGATCAAAACGACGTCCGCACCACGCCGCCAGGCGGCGCTCGCGATCGCATAGCCCATCCTGCCGCTCGACCGATTCGAGAGCACGCGCACCGGATCGACCGGCTCGCACGTCGGCCCGGCGGTCACGACGATCCGCTTGCCGCGCAGCTTCTCATCGTGCTCGAGGGCGCGGCCGATGTATTCGACAACGATGTTCGGCTCTTCCATCCGGCCCGGACCCACACCCTCACCGACCGCCAGCTGGCCGACCGCCGGCCCGACCAGCTCGTAACCGAGCACTTCACGCACGTGTTGCGCATTCCTCTGCGTTTGGACATGCGCCCACATGTGATCATTCATCGCGGGACAGAGGATCACATGTGCTTTGGTGGCCAGCAGGATCGCGGTCAGGAGATCATCGGCGCGTCCGGATGCCGCGCGCGCGATCAGGTCCGCGGTCGCGGGCGCAACACAAACCACAGCCGCACTCCTGGCGAGGCGAATGTGGTCGAGCGCTACACCCTGCGCGATCAGATCTGTATGCACGGAACGGCCGGTGACGGCCTCGAACGTGACCGGTCCGACGAACTCACGCGCGGAAGGCGTGAGTACGACGTCGACCAGAGCACCTAGCTGCGCGAGGTCACGGGCAACCTGCACGCTCTTGTATGCAGCAATGCCGCCCGCGACCCCGAGCAAGACGTTGCGACCCTGAAAGGGTCGCCGGGGAACGATCGGCTCGACGCGCCGCTCTTCCATTAAATGAAGCGGACCACGTTCATGGTCCGCATCCTTTATTGCGCTCCGCGGCGGCGGCGCTTTTCCAGCTTGAAATCGATGTCACCCGACACAAGCGTCTCGAGCGAGCGGGTGGTCAGCTTCTTCTCGAGACCGGCCGGCACGGCATCCTTCGGCAGTGCGTTCAGCTCACGCGCGTAGCGCGCCGCCACCAGCACACCAAGGTACTTGCTGCCGGCCTTCTCGGCCACTTCAATCGGAGTAAAGACACGCATCGTCAGCGGTTCCTTTCAAGTAGACGCGCCAGCTCCTCATCGAGGGCTCGCACGTCGCGTTCGACCTGCGTCACATGGGTGGTCCTGCAGCGCTCGGCCAGGATAATGGCTTCGAGCGTGGCGACGGCCTGGTCGAAGTCGTCGTTGACCACAATATAATCGAAGTCGCCCGCCGCCCGAAGCTCCTCCCGCGCGGTCTCCAGCCGCAGCTGCCGCTCCTCCGGTCCCTCGCTGTCGCGCCTGGTCAGCCGCCGGCGCAGCTCTTCCGCCGAGGGCGGCAGCACGAAAACGAGGACGGCGGCCGGCATGGCCTGTCTAACCTGCCGCGCACCCTGCACGTCGATGTCCAGCACGACTATGCGACCACTCTCCACTTTGGCTTCGATTTCGGAACGCGGCGTGCCGTACTTCCGCTTGTGCACGGTCGCATGTTCGAGCAGCTCGCCGGCCGTGACCATGTGGTCGAACTCCGCATCCGTCACGAAGTGGTAGTGTCGGCTGCTTTCCTCGTAGCTGCGTCTCGGCCGGGTCGTCGCCGAGACCGAAAACTCGATGGTACCGGGGTGCCGATCGACGAGCGCATGCGCCAGAGACGTCTTGCCCGCGCCGCTCGGCGCGGCGATGACGAGCGCGAAACCGCGAGAACCGATCATGACGCGCTATTCGATATTTTCAAGCTGTTCCCGCAGTCGCTCGATTTCGTCCTTGATGGCAATCACCTGATGCTCGACCTGCGAATCGTTGGCCTTCGAGCCGATCGTATTGGCTTCGCGATGCATCTCCTGCGTGAGAAAGCCGAGCCGTTTGCCGACCGGCTCGTCGCCGCTCTGATCGAGAATCGAACGAAACAGGTCGATGTGGGCGCGCAGGCGGACCAGCTCCTCGCTGATATCGAGCCGCTCCGCGAGATGCGCGATCTCGCGCGCGATGCGCTCCTCATCGACGCCCATGCCGCCCGTCAGCTCGGTCACTACGCGCCGCATGCGATCGCGTTCGACAATCAGGCGTTCCGGCGCGCGCCGCGCGATATTGTCCATGGCGGTCATGATCGCAGCGAGCCGTGCGGCCAGATCCAGCGCGAGCTTGCGGCCTTCCACTTCGCGCATCGCGACCGCGGCGCGCGCGGCCGTCTCAGTGACCGCGCGGATCTCAGCCGCATCGATCGCGTCGAGGTCTTCGGGCTCCGCGGCACGGATCAGCTCGCCAAAGCGGCTGAGCAGGGCGATGTCGACCTCGCCCGGCCAAAGGAAACGCTCCGTGAGCTCCTGCAGCCAGGCGA
>JBQTJO010000361.1:0-4207 GCA_052387015.1 Gemmatimonadota bacterium | reverse complement strand
ACCGCACCGGCGCCGTGCACACAATCCAGCGCGACTTTGAAGCGCCTGCTGCGCAGCCGCTCGAGATCCAGATAGGGGATGCGGAGGACGGCGTCGAGATGGCGTGACACCGCGGTCGTGTCGGTGCCGACGTCGCCCAGCTGATCCCACTTCGCACGCGTGATCTTCGAATCGGCGAGAAACTCGCGCATGCGGGGCGCCTGCTCCGCGTCGAGAAACATGCCGGCCGATGAAGCGAACTTGAGCGCGTTCCACTCGACCGGATTGTGGCTGGCGGTGACGACGATGGCGCCACCGGCGCCGAGCTGGCGAATCGCATACAGCGCGGTCGGCGTGGGCGCGATGCCGATCTCGCGCACGTCGCAGCCGACGGATTGCAGCGCGGCCACGACCGCGCGGGCAAACATGGGGCCTGAGGTACGCGAGTCGCGCGCCACCACGACAGTAGGCCGGCCGCCGGTTTCGGCCCTCAGCCAGGAGCCGAAGGCGGCGGCGAAGCGCGCGATGATTTCGGGCGTGAGCGCTTCGGCCACTTTGCCGCGCACGCCCGAAACGCTGACCATCAATTCCTTGGGCAATTCCAGATTCATGGCGCGAAGTCTACAGGTGTCGCGTCATGAGCGCGAGCAGAGCCTCCGGGTTCTCCGCGTTGACCCAGTGGCCGCCGTCGACCTCGTGGTAGAAGACGCGACCGCCGGCGGACAGTTCGTGGATGCGCTGCACGGCGGCGGGTGAGAGGATGCTCGACTCTTTGGCTTTGACGACATGGATCTGCGCCCGGCCGGGCGGCTGCTCGAGCACACCCCAGAGATCCTGGTCGTAGAAGTCTCGCAGCAGCGCCTCGATGGCAGCCAGATCGAAGCGCCAGGAGTAGCGGCCGCCGGCGCCCTGCTCGAGGTTGGTCGCCATCCATTGCGCGGTCGGAGTGGTGATGCCGGAGCGCACGAGCAGCTCGATCAGCTCGGCGCAGCTGGCGAACGACTGCGGCATGCGCCGCAACAGCTCGAGCATCTGCCATGCGCTGCCGTCGGGCGTACGCGCTTCCGGTGTCGAATCGATGATCCAGACCCGCTCGAGCGGCTGGTGGTCGCCGTGGTCACGCGCGTAGGTGAGTGCGACCTTGCCGCCGAAGGAGTGGCCGAGCACGGCTACCGGCAGCTCGTCGCTGGCACGCGCGAGCTCCGCGATGTCGCGGGCGGCGGCGGTGAGTGTATGGGGCGGGTCGAAGCCCTGCGAGCCGCCGTGCTGGCGCAGATCGATGAGGCGCGCGCCCCATTCCGGGCGGGAGCGCACGAAGCGGCGGATAACGGAGGACCAGTTGCGCCCCGAGCCGAAGATGCCGTGCAGGACATAGAGCTGTCTGGATGCCTCAGCTTCGGACACTACAGTCGAATACAGTTTCATATGCTCCGATCGGTTTGCAACAGCCGGGCGCGAATGTACCTTTCCCGCATGAGATTCGACACTCTCGCCATACATGCCGGGCAGGAGCCCGACCCCACGACCGGCGCGATCATGCCGCCGATCTATCAGACATCGACTTACGTGCAGCCCGCCCTCGGCGAACCGCTGCAGGGCTACGAATACGCGCGCGTCCAGAATCCGACGCGCGAGGCGATGGAGCGCAACGTGGCCGCGCTCGAAGGCGCACGCCACGGCATCGCGTTCGCCAGCGGCATGGCCGCCATCGAGGCGATCGTCAAACGACTCTCGGCCGGCGATCACGTCGTCTACGAAGAGAACGTGTACGGCGGCACGCACCGCATGTTCGTGCAGGTGCTCGCGCGTCTCGGTATCGAGTTCACGCGCGTCGATTCGCGCGACCTGAACGCGGTCGAGGCAGCGATCAGGCCGAACACGAAGCTCGTGCATGTCGAGACGCCCACCAATCCGATGATGCGGGTCAGCGATCTGTGCGCTATCGCGAAGCTGACTCACGAGCGCGGCGCGCTGGTCGCGGTCGACAACACTTTTGCATCGCCGTACAACCAGCAGCCGCTCGCGCTCGGCTGCGACATCGTCGTGCACTCGAGCACCAAGTACCTGAACGGGCATTCGGATGTGATCGGCGGCATTGTCGCCACCAATCTGGACGATGTGAACGAGCAGCTGCGCTTTCTCCAGAAGGCTAGCGGCGCGGTGCCCGGCCCGTGGGACAGCTGGCTGGTGCTGCGCGGCACCAAGACGCTGGCGGTGCGTATGGAGCGGCACAACCGCAACGGCCAGGCGATCGCGGAATGGCTCGAGGAGCGCAAAGACATCCAAGCGGTACACTACCCCGGCCTGAAGTCGCACGCGCAGCACGAGCTCGCGAAATCCCAGATGCGCGGCTTCACCGGCATGATTTCGATCGAGCTGGGCTCGCTCGAGCGCGCCAGGAAGGTCGCGCAGTCCACGCGCATCTTCGCGCTGGCGGAAAGCCTGGGCGGCGTCGAGAGCCTGATCGGCCATCCCGCCATCATGACCCACGCATCCGTGCCGAAGGAGATTCGCGAAGCGCAGGGCGTCACGGATGGGCTGGTCAGATTGTCGGTGGGCATCGAGGATGTGAATGATTTGATCGAGGATCTGGACCGCGCACTGCGCGCCTGATCTGGAGTATGGGAGTATGGGAGTATGGGAGTATGGGTGGATGGGAAACATCGGGTGCACATTAGCCGTAAGGTCCCATGATCCCATGTTCCCATGCTCCCATGATCCCAAGGTGTTATGGCTGATCAGCTGAAAACTCAACGAATCCTGACCCAGATCGACGCGAGCGCGTGGGAGCATCCGGCCGATCGCGCGGCGCTCGCCGCGCTACGCCGAATCCCCGGCTTCGACCAAGTGCTCAAAACGCTGTTCGGCATTTTCGGCGAGAAGCCCATCCGCCTCACATTTCAGGCCGACGCAGTCAAGGTCGGACCGAAGCAGTTTGCGGATCTGCACGAGCAGTATCAGCGCGTGCTGAAGACGCTCGATGCGCCGGCGCCGGACGATCTCTTCGTCTCCCAGACGCCGCTCGTCAACGCGGGCGCGTACGGCATGGCCAAGCCGTTCATCGTGATCAACTCCGGCTCGCTGCGCGTGCTCGATCGCGACGAGATCGAATTCCTGCTCGGCCACGAGCTCGGCCACATCATGTCGGGCCACGTGCTGTACCGCACCATGACCGTGCTGCTGTTGCAGCTCGCGCAGCTGGGCTTTCCGATCGTCGGCATTGCGGCGCGCGCGGTGCTGATCGGTCTGCTCGAGTGGATGCGCAAGGCGGAGCTGTCCGCCGACCGCGCGGGTCTGCTCGCGCTGCAGGATCCGCACAAGTCGCTGCACTCCTTCATGACGCTGGCGGGCGGCGGCGAGCCGGGCGAGACCGATCTCAACGAGTTCCTGATCCAGGCGGACGAGTATCGCAAGAGCGGCGACGCCGCGGATGTCGTGTTCCGCGTCCTCAATCTGCTCGGCGCGACGCACCCGTTCCACGTGCTGCGCGCGGCCGAATTGCGCGACTGGATCGAGGAGGGAGCGTACGACCGCGTGCTGCGCGGCGAATACAAGAAACGTGGTGAAGCTCGCAACCCCTACAAGGAGGATCTCGCCGCCGCCGCGCAGGCCTACCGCGAAGATGCCGCCGAGCTCAAGACGCAGTTCACGGATGCCGCGCGGCGCGTGCGCGACGCATTCAGGGATGGGTGGCAGAAGCAGTGAAGATTCTGGTCGTCGGCAACGGCGGACGCGAGCACGCGCTGCTGTGGAAGCTGCACCACGACGCCCCTGACGCACAGCTCTTCGTCACGCGCGGCAACGCCGGCACGGTATCGCTTGCGACGTCGCTGCCGCTGGATACGACCGACGCGCCCGCCCTTGCCGCGTGGGCCGAGTCCAATGCGATCGATCTGACGGTGGTCGGCCCCGAGGCCGCTCTCGACGCCGGCATTGCAGACGTGTTCGCGCGCCACGGCCTGCCGATCTTCGGCGCGACCCGGGATGCGGCCGCGATCGAGACGTCGAAGGCGTATGCAAAGCAGCTGATGCAGCGGGCCGGCCTGCCGACCGCCGCTTTCCGCACCTTCACGGAGCTGGACGACGCCGTGACGTACATCCGTCGCCAGGGCGGCCCGCTCGTAGTGAAAGCATCCGGCCTCGCGGGAGGCAAAGGCGCGCTGGTCTGCGAGACGACCGAACAGGCCCTGTCAGCGGCGCGCTCGATAATGGGTGACCAGGTATTCGG
>JBQTJO010000360.1:0-3777 GCA_052387015.1 Gemmatimonadota bacterium | reverse complement strand
ATGTAGCCGTGCTGACGCTGTTTGCCATCAGCTGGTTCCTGCGGCGCGACACAATCAGCGATCCGTCAGCCCTCGAATATCTGCTCTCGTTTGCAGGCGGCGGCCTGTCGCTGCTGACCGGCTGGCTCGGCGGCGAGCTGGTGGACCAGCACGCGATCGGTGTCAACGAAGGCGCGAACCTGAACGCGCCCAGCTCGCTGTCCGCCCGTCCGCCTCACGGGGGTACCCTGGCGTAGCATTTCGAGCCGAACGGTGATCAGAGATGCTGCCGCCGCTCGCAACCAACCGGCCGGAGATTCGATACGCCTGGCGCGGGGCCGCGGCGCTCGTGATCGACACGAAGGGAAGCGCCGGACGGCACCCGCTCACCGGTTTCTACTTTCGGCAGTGCAGGTTTCTCAAGGATCTGCGGCTGAGCATTAGGGATCGTGAGCCGTACATGTGCTCGATTTGCGACGTCGACGCCGCCCATCTCGAGCTCACTTATATCCATCCGGAGATAAAGGCCGGCGGCGGCGGCGGCAGCGGGTCCGGCGGACTCGGCGAGGACGACGGCCTGCTCTACCGCACCCTCGACCTGCGCCTGAGCTTTCGGGTGCAGCCCGCTTCGCTGAACGTCGTGCTGCTCATCACCAATCGCTGGCAACACGATCTCACTCTGCCGGTCACGTGGTTCCTTTCCGCCGACTACGCCACCGTCGACGAAGCGCAGTTCGGGATTCGCAGGCAGGAAGCCGGCGTCGAGGCTTCCGCCTCCGCTCACGATCTCACGTTGGCGTATCAGCATCCGCGCCTTCCTTTTCATACTCGCATCCGCGCGAGCGGCGCGAGCTGGAGCTACCACGCCGACCGGATCACGACCGAGCTCTCTCTGCCGGCGCAATGCACACGCGAGCTGACGCTGGTCGTCAGAGCCGTCGACCTCGAGAACGAGCTGACGGAGGCTGACGAGACGGCGCGCGAGGATCGGCTCCGGGTATGGCTGCACGACGTCGCACGATGCCACGCGCCGGGCGAAACGCCCATCGTCGAGATCACCAATCGTTCGCTGAGCGATCTGGGCTCGTTCGCGCTGCTCGATGGCGCGGAGCACGAATGGCTCGTGCCGGGCGCCGGGGTTCCACTCTACCAGACGGTCTGGGGACGCGACACATTGACCGCATCATGGCAGGCGGCCCTGTTCGATGGCGCCGGCATGTTGCAGGACGTTCTGGCCATGCTCACGCGGCTGCAGGGCACGCGCATCGATCCCGCGCGCGACGAGCAGCCCGGCCGCATTATCAACCAGGCGAAATCCGATCCGCTCTCGCGCATCGGGGAGGGACCCTTCGATCGCTACTACGCCGACCTCGCGAGCCCGTTCATGTTCATCATCGGGCTGGGCTTTGCGTACGTGGCCACCGGAAATCGTGACATCATCGAGCGTCACTGGCCGGCCGCGCGCGCGGTTCTCGACTGGGCGCGCGAATTCGGCGACCGCAACGGCGATGGCTACATCGAGTATCTCACGATGGCGCCCAACGGTCCGACGCATCAGGGGTGGAAGGACAGCGAAAACGCCGTGGTCGACGAGCGCGGTGAGCAGGTCTCGCCGCCGATCGCGCCCTGTGAGATACAGGGCTACTACTATGCGGCGCTTCAATATATGGCCGGCCTGGCCATGGTGCTCGGTGAGCACGAATCGGCGGCCGCGTGGTGGCGAGTAGCGGCCGATCTGAAAAAGCAATTCAACCGCGACTTCTGGATGCCGGATGAAGGGTTCTTCGCGTTCGGACTGAACGCCGAAGGCGCACAGATCCGCGCGCTCACATCGAACGCGGGTCAGTGTCTCGCGACCGGGATCGTCAGCCGCGAACACGTGCCGCCGCTCGTCCGCCGCATGTTCCAGCCGGATCTGTTCAGCGGCTGGGGTATCCGGACGCTGTCCTCACGAAATCCCGCTTACCAGCCCCTGGACTATCATCTCGGCAGCGTGTGGCCGGTCGAGAACGGGACGATCGTTTTCGGCCTGCGTCGTTACGGCTTCAATGAGCGCGCCCTGCAGTTGACGCGTGGGTTGTACGATCTGGCACGTTTGTGGCCAGGCGGCAGGAGTCCGGAGTGCGTCGGCGGCTACGGTCGCGACGAGCTGCACCACCCCGGCTGTTACCCGCGCGCGAACCGGCCGCAGGCGTGGAATCAGAGCGTGTTTCCGCTGCTCGTCCAGTCGATGCTCGGACTCTTGCCTTTTGCGCCGGTAAAACTGCTCATGGTCGATCCGATTCTGCCGTCCTGGCTGCCCGAAATCACCGTGAAAGGACTGCGCGTGGGAAATGCATCCGTGAGCATCCGGTTCTGGCGCGAGCCGAATGGCAAGTCGCGCTATCAGATCATGGAGAAGAGCGGTCGCGTCCGCGTCCTCCGGCAAGCGTGGCTCGAGTCCTTCCCCACGAACGTCTGGGACCGCGCCCGGGATCTGGCCGGCAGTTTACGCGGATTGTGAGGAGCATCATGCCCAAGTCCTTGAAGGACCAGGTGATCGTGATCACCGGCGCGTCGAGCGGAATCGGACTGGCCACGGCGATCGACGCCGCCCGAGCGGGCGCCAGGGTCGTGCTCGCCGCGCGCAATCACCGCGATCTCGAGACCGCCGTCGCCGAAATCGAGCGTGAAGGCGGTGATGCGCTCGCCGTTCCCGTCGACGTGGCCGATTTCGCACAGGTGCAGGCCCTTGCGAATCGCACCATCGAGCAATATGGCCGGATCGACACCTGGATCAATAACGCCGCGGTCAGCTCCTTCGGTCTCTTCAAGGATCAGGAGGTGGAGGAGTACCGGCGCATCATGGAGGTCAATTTCCTGGGTCAGGTGCATGGCGCGAAGGCGGCGCTGCCGCATCTCGAGCAGACGGCAGGTGCCCTGATCTGCGTCGGCAGCACGCTCTCCGACCGTGGCGTTCCTTATCAGGGGGCGTACTGCGCTTCCAAGCACGCGCTCAAGGGCTGGCTGGACGCATTGCGTGTGGAGCTGTTGCACGAGCGCTCGCGCGTGCGCGTCACGCTCGTCAAGCCCAGTTCGATCAACACGCCGCTCTTCAACAAAGCCAGGACGCATCTCGGTGTCATGCCTCAACCGATCATGCCGGTTTACGACGTGAGCCTCGCTGTGGAAGGCATTCTGAGGGCTGCAACCGGCAACGAACGGGATGTCTTTGTCGGAGGCGGCGGCAAGGCTCTGTCGACCGCGGAGCGAATCAGCCCCAAGCTCGTCGACATGCATCAGCTCAAGACAGGATTCACGGCTCAGAAGAGCAAATGGGCGAAATCGGCTGCCGCGCCGAACAACCTGTACGAGCCGGTGGCATACGATGGCGGTATATCGGGTGACTTCCTGGATGATCTGAAGCGGCGCAGTCCGTATCAGCGCGTGGACGCGCACGTCGTGGCATCGTCGCTGACGGCCGCTGTGGTGTTGGGTCTGGCCGCGGCCGGGCTGCGGCACAAGCGCACGCGCACCGGCTCGCTGTTACTCGGTGGGCTGGCGCTTGCGTTCGCAGGCAAGGCCGTGCTGGCCGCCACCTGGGAGCATTGAAGGCTTATCTCGTCGCCCGCAGCGCACTGCGAACCGCATTGCGGCCTTCCACGCTGCCGAGCACGCTGTGCGGCGTATTGGACACGATGTCGTGCTCGACCCACGGCGAGCCGCTGCTGCGCAGCCGCGCCGCATAATCCGCGGCATAGGGCTGCACGGCCGGATCGTTGGCGCCGACCAGCACATGCACGCGCGTGCGGGGGTGCC
>JBQTJO010000359.1:0-5248 GCA_052387015.1 Gemmatimonadota bacterium | reverse complement strand
GCGCGCGTGAAATCGGCAGGCACGAGGCGCGCGCGTCCATCCGCGGTCGGGAAGTGGTCCACGAAGATGACCTCATCACCGGGATCGCCCTCGCGCAGGCACGGATAGGTCACGCCGTGCTCGCGCTCGAGCCGCTCCCACGTGATGCCGGCCACACTCGGCGTGGCGCGCCGGATCTCTTTCCACACATCCGCGGGCCCTCGGTAGTTCCACTCGAGACCGATGCGGCGCGCAATCGCCTGGATCAGCTCCAGATCCTGCTTCACGCCGGCCGGTGGATCGAGCGCCTGGCGCCCGAGCTGCACGCGCCGATCGGTGTTGGTGAAAGTGCCGGTCTTCTCCGGAAACGCCGAGGCGGGCAGGATAACGTCGGCAAACGATGCGGTCTCGGTCAGGAAGAGATCCTGCACGACCAGCCAGTCGAGCGCGGCCAGCGCCTCGCGCGCGTGCTCGAGATCCGGATCCGACATCGCGGGGTTCTCGCCCATGATGTACATGCCGCGGATTTCTCCCGCGATCGCGGCGTTCATGATCTCGACGACAGTGAGTCCCTTCTTCGGATGGATCTTCGCGTTCCACAGTCCCTCGTAGAATGCGCGATGCTCCGCATCCTCGACCGCGCGGTAGTCGGGGAAAACCATCGGGATCAGCCCCATGTCGGACGCGCCCTGCACGTTGTTCTGGCCGCGCAGTGGATGCAGCCCGGTGCCGCGCCGGCCGATCTGCCCGGTCAGCAGTGCGAGCGCGATCAGGCAGCGCGCGTTGTCGGTGCCGTGCACGTGCTGCGAGATGCCCATGCCCCAGAAGATCATGGAGGCTTTCGACGTCGCGTACAGGCGCGCGACTGCGCGGATCGTGTGCGCGTCGATGCCGCAGATCGGCGCCATGCGCTCCGCCGTGTAGTGCAGGATGTGGCGCCGGAACTCGTCGTGACCGGTGGTGCGCTCCGCGACGAACTTCTCGTCGACCAGCCCCTCTTCAACGATCGTGCAGAGCATCGCATTCAGCAGCGCGACATCGGTGTCCGGCCGGAACTGCAGGTAGTGCTCGGCCAGGCGCGCGAGCTCGGTGCGGCGCGGGTCCATCAGGATGAGCCTGGCGCCGCGCTCGATCGCGTTCTTCATGAAGGTCGCCGCGACCGGATGGTTCACGGCCGGATTCGCGCCGATGATGATGAACACATCGCAGTACTGTACGTCGGCGACGGGATTCGACACTGCGCCCGAATTGAGCCCTTCCATCAATGCCGCTACCGATGAGGCATGACAGAGGCGCGTACAGTGATCGACGTTGTTGGTGCCGAAGCCGGTCCGCACCAGCTTCTGGAACAGATACGCTTCCTCGTTGCTGCCCTTGGCGGAGCCGAAGCCTGCCAGTGCCGAGCCGCCGCGTTCGTCGCGGATGCGCCGGAGTCCGGCGGCCGCTGCATCCAGAGCCTCTTCCCACGAAGCTTCTCGAAATGCCAAAAGGGGATTTTCGGGATCGAGCAGCCGATGCGGATCTTTGGCGATGCCTTCACGTCTGACCAGCGGCGCCGTCAGACGCTGAGGGTGATGCACGTAGTCGAAGCCGAAGCGACCCTTTACGCAGAGGCGGCCGTGATTGGACGGGCCGTCGCGGCCCATCACGCGCAGCACGCGATTATTCTGCACATGGTACGTCGTCTGACAACCAACGCCGCAATAAGGACAGAGTGATGGGACGGCCGTGTCCGCATCTTCTGCGTTGTAAGCCTGGGGGCGGATCGGCTCGATCATACGTAACTCGGCAGTTTCGGCAGAATCGCCCCGGTCGGACAGGCCTGCACGCACTCCCCGCACGCCACACACGTCGAAACGCCCATCGGGTCATCGAGATCGAAGACCGGCCATGCATGCGATCCGCGATACGCGTAGCCGATCACGTCGTTGACCTGGACCTCGCGACACGCGCGCACGCAGCGCGTGCACTGAATGCATGCATCGAGATGCACCTGGATGCCGGGGTGCGAGACGTCCGGCGCGGGCTGGGCGCGCATGGCGAAGCGCGGTTCGCCGACCGCCAGCTCGCGTGCCCAGAGGATCAGCTCCGAGTCCGAGCGATAGCGCGCCGAGCTGGCGGCATCCGCCAGCAGCAGCTCGAGCACCAGCTTCTGCGAATGGCGCGCGCGCTCGTTGCGGCTGAAGACCTCCATGCCGTCCGCCGGTTTGCGCGCGCACGACGGCGCCAGCACACGCTCGCCTTTGATCTCGACCACGCACGCGCGACAGTTGCCGTCCGCGCGCATGCCTTCCGTGTAGCAGAGATGCGGAATCGGCATGCCGTGCCGCTCGGCCGCCTGAAGGATCGTCTCGCCGTCGTGCGCCGTTATTTCGACGCCGTCGATGCGGAAGCTAGCGCCCATCAGACGAGCTCCTCCGGAAAGAACCGCTCGACACAGCGCACCGGATTGGGCGCGGCCTGGCCGAGTCCGCAGATCGATGCGTCCATCATTGCCGTGCCGAGATCGCGCAGCAGCGGCAGGTCCCAGCGCGGCGTCTGCATCAGTCCGACCGATTTGGCCGTGCCGGCGCGGCACGGCGTGCATTTGCCACACGACTCGTGCGCGAAGAACTGCATGAGATTCAGCGCCGCGTCTTTCGCGCTGTCCCGGTCCGAGAGCACGATGACGGCGGCGCTGCCAATGAAGCAGCCGTACTGTGCGAGCACATCGAAGTCGAGCGGCTCGTCCGCGAGCCGCGCGGGCAGGATGCCGCCCGAGGCGCCGCCCGGCAGAAATGCATACAGCTCGTGACCCGGCAGCAGGCCGCCTGCATGATCGATCAGCGCGCGCACGCTCACGCCGTTGGGAGCCAGATACACACCCGGCCTGGCAACGCGCCCGCTCACGCTGAACAGGCGCTGGCCTTTGCGTCCTCGAACACCCTTCCCGGCGAACGCCTCTGCGCCCTCTGCTAATATCGAACGCAGCCAGTATGCGGTTTCGACGTTGTGCACGAGAGTCGGCCGGCCGAATACGCCGTTCTGCGCGGGAAACGGCGGCCGCAGGCGCGGCTCGCCGCGTTTGCCCTCCAGCGATTCGATCAGCGACGTCTCTTCACCGCAAATGTATGCGCCCGCGCCGCGTCGCAGCTCGATCGGCGGCAGCGCGCAGGGCGGATTCTCCTGCAGCGCGGCGAGCTCGCGCGTCAGGATCGCGCGCGCCGCGGCGTACTCGTCGCGCAGATAGATGAAAACCCCGCTCGCCTCGACCGCCCAGCCGGCGATCAACAGACCTTCGAGCACGCGATGCGGATCCGTCTCGAGGCAGTAGCGGTCCTTGAATGTGCCCGGCTCGCCTTCATCCGCGTTCATCACCGCGAAGCGAGGTCCGGGCTCGGCTCGCACGAACTGCCACTTGCGGCTGGCTGGGAAGCCCGCGCCGCCCAGCCCGCGCAATCCGGATGCTTCGACCGCGGCCGCAACGTCTTCGTACGAGCGCCGCCCGCTCACGCAGTCGGCGAGAGTGCGGTAACCGTCCTGCTGCCGATAGACCGTGTAGTCAACGTAGGGACCTGGCACCGGCTCGGTGCGGCCGCTGCGCACCAGCTGCTCGATGGAATCGGCGGACGCCGGACCGGTCGAATTGCGGCCGACGATCGCGGCGGGCGCGAGATCGCAGCGCCCAATGCAGGGCGCGGCGACCACGCGCGCCTCGGCGCCGAAACGCGCGCGCAGCTCAGCGAGGAGCGCGGGCCCGCCGGCGAGCTGGCAGGCGATCGAGTCGCACACGCGCACCGTGAGCGCCGGCGGCACGGCATCGCCTTCCTTCACGATGTCGAAATGATGATAGAAGGTCGCGACCTCGAAGACTTCGGCCGGCGTCAGCCGCATCTCGTACGCGAGCGCGGTGAGATGAGCGGCTGTCAGACAGCCGAAATGGTCTTGGAGCTTGTGCAGGTGCTCGATCAGCAGATCGCGGCGGCGCGGCGCAGCGCCGAGCAACGCGAGCACCTGCTGGTGGGCGTGAGCGTCGACTTCGCGGCCCTTGGGAGCGGGCCGCAATGAGAGCGAGGCATAGGCGCCAGAATTCAACCGAGCGCGTCCAGACAATCGGCAATACCCATGGCCGTGCAGGTGAAGGACGGCGTGTCGCGCAGCGTGTAGTTGCTGGCTTCCGTGTGGCGCAACGCCATCAGCAGGTCGAGAAAGCGGCCGACGAAATCCGTCTCGAACGCGACCACGAATTCCTGATCGTCGAGACCGTAGGAGTACGTGGTGTTGAGCTTCACGTCCGGCCACTCGTGGCCGAGCCGGATGTGCTCGTCCATCATGCGCTGCCGCTCTTCCTGCGAGAGCATGTACCAGGCGCGTGTTTTCACGAACGGATAGACGAACAGATATTTCGAGCCCTGCGGGTTGATGGCGATGCGCGCCAGCTCGAGATTCGAGTCTCCGCCGTACTTCGCGATGTACTCTTCCTCGTACTTGTTCACGTACATCGAGCGGCGCGTGAGCGCGAAATACGAGTAGGGCAGCGAGACATACGCGCCCAGCTCGGAGCGCAGTAGCGCCGCCGCCAGCTCCTGGAAATGGTCCAGGCTCCTGGCGGCCTGCCAGAGCAGGAAATCGCAGTCGCCGCGCGTACTGATCAGCGAGTACGAGTAGATCATGAACCTGCGGCTGTGCTCGCCGATGATCGCGACGAACTCGTCCTTGTGGCGCTTGCGGTCGATTGCAGGCAGCCGGCGCCACTCCGGATCGAACTTGTAAAACGCGAATCGAACGAATTCGCGCTGCTTGCTCTTCTCCTGCTCGCGCCGAATCCGCTCGTACGCGTCTTCTTCCATGGCCGGGCGCGGCGGCAGCTCCTGGCGCAGCCCGCGCGGCACGTTTGCGGCGGTGTCCATACGCGAATGTTGCTACCGCGCGCCGTGCTTCGCAAGTTGTTGAGTATGCGTCGTTTGCTGTTGCTGCTGGGCTTGCTTGCCACCACCGCGTGCGCGCTCCCGCGCTGGCCCGTGGACGCTCCGCTCACCTCACCCTACGGCATTCGTTTTCCGGGACTCCTGCCGGATCTCCACCGCGGCGTCGACCTCGCCGCACCGCTCGGTACGCCCATTACCGCGATGCAAGCGGGCAAGGTCGAGTTTGCCGGCACGATGCCCGGCTACGGCCTGGTGGTCGCGGTCCGGCACGATGCCAGCCTGCGCACGGTGTACGCACATCTCTCGAAGATCGCGGTGCGATCCGGCGATCGTGTGGAAGGGCAGCAGGTTATCGGGCTGTC
>JBQTJO010000358.1:0-8265 GCA_052387015.1 Gemmatimonadota bacterium | reverse complement strand
GTCCGCGTAGCGCCCTGCCTTCACCCAAACTACTCGGCCCGTTTTTTCAGCACCCTGCTCGCTCCCTTCTAATTGAAGAAGATCATGCCGCCACCACCCTCGCCGAAGCGCGGGTTCACCACGTTGTTGAAGATCGAGCCGAAGCTATAGCGCAGGCCGAAGCCGCCAAAGTAGCGGTAACCGGTCTCGAGCTGCCTCTGCTGGAGCAGGACTTCTTCAGGCGTCAAGTCCGTGGCCGGCAGCGAGAGCTGGTCCCGGACGCGCGCGTAGCTGCCGAAGAAATCCAGGGAAAGACCCTTGAACAACTTCAGGTTCGCGTTCGCGAACACCCTGGCGTTGTAGAAGGAGGTCTCGTGCAGGTACTGGCTGAACGTGCTCTCGAGGCTGATCGAGCCGAATCGCTGCCGGAGCGCCAACTCTCCAGTCAACGAGTGGCTCGGATGTGTCTCGGCCGTTCTGCCATAGACCGTAATCTCACGGTAATCGAAGCTGCGCACTCCGGTACTGTAGCGAAACACGAGCGAGCGCCGCGTCGCCTCGGAATACGGCCAGATGCTGTATTCGATGGCAGGTCCGCCGTTGAGGCCGAGCGAGATGTTGCCGAACGTGCCGGACTCCGCGCCGCCCGTCACGCCCAGCGACCAATGATCGCCCATGCTCCGGACCGCCAACACGCTACTCGAATAGTTTTTCCGAATGGAGACGACGGTGGTGTCACCATCGCCATTGTCGAATGTGAATTCCGACTCGTTGTAGTTGCCGTACAGTCCAATGCGGATCTTGAAGTCCTCGGTTGTCCGGTTGGCCGTCAGGTTGCCGTTCAGACGGGCGAACCTTTGTGATTCCTCGCCGTCGAAGTTGGTGCGCGCACCGATGCTGAAAACCCAGTTCTTCCAGGGATCGCGGGTCGGCGCCGGCGCGGCGGCCGGCTCGGCGCCGGCGGCGGCGGCGCGCCAGGTGACGTCGAGCCGCGCGGCGGCGGGTGTGGCCGCAAGGAAGGAGACCAGTCCCAGCTCCAGCGTGCGCGTCAGGCCGCGCCGGGTGACATCGTCCGAATCGGTCGTGCTGGCCGTGTAGCGCAGCGTGTCCTCGCGCGCCTCGAACTGGCGCAATCCGGTGAACGTCAGTGTGAACTGTGAGCCGCCACCACCGGTGGCGAGCCTCGACACGATAACGTGAACTTGCGCGTCGGCCCGGTCGCGCACCCAATTGACGTAGTTGATCTCCGTGCGCACGAAGGCGTCGTCGCAATACCAGGAGCAATCCAGGAAAACGCGCAGCGCGTCGGCGGGAGGTTGCTGCGCCTGTGCGCTCGCTGACCACGTAAAGATGACGAAGGCTGCCAACCAGCGGGACCGCATGTGCTTCCTTTCGAGGGCGGATGACCGGTAATAATAACGATTTGCGCAAGCTCGTCATCAGTTTCAACGACGAACGCTCGCGCTGGGCCGTGACCGACACCGCGGTCGAGCGCATCGCGGCCGCGCTGCCTGCCGGCTGGCAGCTCGTGCGCCTCGACGCGCCGGTCTCGAGCACTGGTGACGGCGGCAAGCTGGTCACGCCGGAGGCGCTCGCGGCCGTGCAGCACGCCGAGATCTACATCAGCACCGGCTTTCCGCCCGAGCTCCTGCGCGCCGCCGAGAAGCTGCGCTGGGTGCATACCGGCGCGGCCGGTGTCGGTTCCCTGCTCTATCCCGAGCTGCTCGAATCCGACGTCGTGCTCACCAACTCCGCGGGCATTCACGCCGTTCCGGTCGCAGAAACCGTGCTGGCCATGGCCTTGTTCTTCGCGCGTGGCCTCGATTTCGCCGTGCGCGGCCAGGCGCGCGGCCGCTGGGACCAGAGCGCGTTCGAGACCAGCGCGTCACCCATCGTGGAGCTGGGCGGCCGGATCATGGGCATCATCGGCTTCGGCGGCATTGGCCGGGAGGTCGCGGTGCGGGCGGAGGCGTTCGGCATGCGCATCCTCGCGACCCGCACGACCGAGCGCGACCAGATCCTGCGCACCGCCGACGTCGTGGTCGTGACCGTGCCGTCCACTGCCGCAACGCGCGGCCTGATCGGCGCCCGCGAGCTGGCGCTCATGAAGCCGGCCGCCGTGCTGATCAACGTGGCACGCGGCAACGTCATCGATGAGCCCGCGCTCATCAATGCGCTGGAACGAGGCGCGCTGCGCGGCGCGGCCCTCGACGTCTTCGCACAGGAGCCGCTGCCCGCCGACTCGCGGCTCTGGACGCTGCCGAACGTGCTGATTCTGCCGCACGTCAGCGCGACATCGCCGCGCTTCTGGGAACGACAGGCCGATTTGATCGTAGACAACATAGGCCGGTATCTTCGCGGCGAGCCGCTGCGAAACACGGTCGACAAAAAGCGAGGATACTGAGGGCGATGAGAGCGATGAGAGCGATGAGAGCGATGGCGATCAGTTTGCTGATCACCGTCAATGCTTACGCACAGCAGGGTGATCGGCGGCCGTTTCTGGGCCCGCTGATGCCATCCGACGCGTTCAGCGAGGCGGTGGCGGCGGGCACGCGCACCACGGCCGGTACGCCGGGCGCGCGCTACTGGCAGAACACGGCGAGTTACCGTATCAATGCGCGGCTCATGCCCGAGAGCAAGCGGCTCGAGGGATCCGTCGAGATCGCGTACCGCAACAATTCGCCGGATACGCTGCCTGTGCTGCACGTGGACCTGACGCAGAACTTCCACCGCGGCGATGCCGTGCGCAACGAGCCAGCCGAAATCACCGGCGGCTACGAGCTGCGCAGCGTGAGCGTGGCTGGACGGCAGGTGCACGCGGACGGCGAGGTGACCACCGGCCCGCGCTTTCAGGTGAACGGCACGCGCCTCGCCATTCTCGCGCCGCAGCCGGTCCTGCCCGGCGGCAGCGCCGCCATCCGCATCGACTTCGCCTACACCATCCCGCAGGCCGGCGCCGGCGAGCGCATGGGCTACAGCCGGGACGATCTGTTCTTCATGGCGTACTGGTATCCGCAGATGGCGGTCTACGACGACGTGATCGGCTGGCATCCGGATCCCTTCGTGGGCACCACCGAATTCTACTACGACTGGGCGAACTACGAGTACAACATCGACGTGCCCGCCGGCTGGGTGCTGGTCGGAACCGGCAACCTGGCCAACCCGCAGCAGGTGCTCTCGAGTGACGTCTACGCGCGGCTGCAGCGTGCCGAGGCCAGCGATCAGGTCGTCAACGTCATCACGCGCGCAAACCTGAACCGCGCGACCGCCGCCGGCACGAATGGCCGGCTGGTCTGGCGCTTCGTTGCGGACTCGGTGCGCGACGTCGCGTTCAGCGCGACCCGCGCATCGCTCTGGGATGCGACGCGCGCGCCGGTCGGCGACCGCAACCGCGATGGCAAGACCGATTACGCGCGCGTGGACGCGATCTATCGCGAGACCGCACCGCTCTGGAAGGACGTCGCGCGCTACGCGGCGCACTCGGTCGCTTTCCACTCGCGCAACATCGGGATCCCGTATCCGTGGTCGCACATGAGCGTCGTCGAAGGCGAAGACATTATGGGCGGCGGCATGGAGTACCCGATGATGACGCTGATCGGCCCCTACAACGAGCGCGGCACCGAGGCGCTGTACGCGGTGACGACGCACGAGATCGCGCACATGTGGTTCCCGATGATCGTGCAGAACGATGAGCGCCGATATACCTGGATGGACGAAGGCACGACCACCTTCAACGAGAACGAGGCCGAGACGGATTTCTGGAAGCCGGCCGACTCGATGAAATTCTACATCGAGGATCAGGAGAGCTATCTCCGAGTCGCGCGCGCCGGCATCGAGGGCGAGATCATGCGCCGCTCCGCGTATCACTACACGCCCTTCGCCTACGGCGTGGCTTCGTACGACAAGCCGGGCTCCGTGCTGGTCGCGTTGCGCAGCGTGCTCGGCGATGACGTCTTCTATCGCGCCTACCGCGAATACGGACAGCGCTGGAAGTACAAGAAGCCGTACCCGTGGGACCTGTTCAACACCTTCGAGAACGTCAGCGGGCGCGACCTCGACTGGTTCTGGCAGGCGTGGTACAACACGACGTGGACGCTCGATCACGCGGTGGCCAGCGTCACGACGTCGAACTCGGGCACCACCATCACGATCCGCGATCTCGGCAATGTGCCGATGCCGGTGAACGTGACGATCACGCGCGCCGACGGCCAAAGCCTGCGCCGCGAGGTGCCGGTCGAGACCTGGCTCAACGGCGCGACCACCGCGACGGTCAGCGTGCCGGCCGGCGCGGCCGTGACGCGCGTCGAGCTGGACGCCGCGCGCGCATACCCGGACATCGACCGCAGCAACAACGTCTGGCGGCGCTAGCCCAAAAGAGTGCGCCCGGCCGCACCACATCGGTGCAGGCGGGCGCTTTTCTTTGCTTCAATCCGGAACGTAACATCCCACAGAATCACGAGTTAGCGAAGCAGGCCGAATTGGCGCCACGATTGCACTGAGAGCCGGTGCGCTTGCGCAGGCAAAAACGAATGGCCGCGTTCTTTGAGGGAGGGACGTCGGCCATTTGTTTTGCGCGCTACTTCGCTTCCCGGATCGGCACCAGCACGCGCGTGCGGTCCCAGGTCAACGTCAGCCGCGCTTCCTCACCTTTCGGCTCGACCGCGATCGTGAAGGTCTCGACCGGCACGCTCAGCGTTTCCGATTGGACGGGAATGCGGACCAGGTCCTGCGACGGATCGTAGTCGGTGCCCCACTGCCCGGTCTGCTTGTTGATGATGAGCTGCCACTGCTTCGGGTCCGGAATCGTCCAGAGCGTGTAACGGCCTGCGGGAATCCGCTCGCCCTCGATCTCGACATCTTTCGTGAAATGGACCCAGGTCGCTGCATTCGCACCGGTCCGCCACACCTGTGCCCACGGCACAATGCCGCCGAACACGACGCGCCCGCGCCTGGACGGCTGGCTGTAGCCCAGCACCATCAGCGCGGTGCCGACTTCGGCCTCCAGCGAATCGCGCGGCGAGAGCGCGCCCAGCGCCTTGCCCGCGGCGTCCGCAGCGGCGTAACGCTCGATGTATTTCTCGAGATCGACTTGCGGCGCACGCGTCACGACCACCTTGAAGGTGGTGCCTTCACCGTTGAGGCCGAGCAGCCGCCCCTGCGCATCGACGCGCGCGCGGATCGCGCCGCTCTGCGGATGAAAGAGCGTGACCGAATCGCGGCCGATCCACGACAGCTTGTAGGGCAGCGGGCCGCTCGCCGACAGCATGCTGGCCGTGAGCGTATCGGTCGCGGCCTTGCGGGCGCGCATCAGCATGGTCTCGTATGTGGAATAGAACGGCAGCTGCAGCGGAATCATGTCGGCGCTCGCGGCTACGCTGCGCATCGGCCGTGGCGCGGCCGCCACCCAGGTCTGCGTGCGTGCGCTGTCGGCGCCGTAAGTCGTGACGCTGCGCATGATCGGAGCGGAGTTCGGTACGCCTGCAACGGGAATGTTCTCGACCTCGTACCAGCTGACGCTGCCATCCGCCTTGAAGGTCACGGTCAGCTTGTAGCGACGGGTCTGCGGGCTGCGCAGCACGGCCTCGCCAATGAGCTGGAGCGGCGTGCGCACGTAGCGCTCGACGGCAATCGTGTCCTTGCCGAGGCGCACGAAGAAGGCGCCGCTGTCGGCGCTTTGCGCCTGCGCGGCCGGCGCGCCGATCGTGCCGCACGCGAGCGCGGTCAGGATGGTCGTTCGAATGCTCATATGCTCACCTGAAATATCCGCATCGAATCAATAAAGATAACAGCCGTTCTTGACCTGCGAACAGGGCGCGCTCAGCTTTGTTCGCAACCCTGGAGAGGCTATGACCGAGACTGCCGTCGGTACTGCGGAAAGAGAATCCCGCTGGGAAGATTTCGTCGACATCTACTTTGCGCCGCGCGACCTGTTCGCGCGCCGCGCGGACGAATCCTGGATCAAGCCGTTCCTGCTGTTCTGTGCCGTGTCGATCGTGCTCTATTACCTGTTCCTGCCGCTCAACGGGCTGGTCTGGGAAGCGGCGATGGCCGAAAACGCGCCGCCCGGCGCCAACGCCGAACAGGTCCGGCAGAGCGCCCAGTTCATGAAATACCTGGGCGGCGTCTTTGTTCCATTCGGCTTCGCATTCGTCGTCGCCGTCACGGCGCTGGGTCTCAAGCTGGTGTCGAGCGTGCTCGAGCCGGCCGCCAGCTGGGGACAGGCCTTCCTGATCGCGACGTTCTCCATCTATGTCGTACTCGTGCAGCAGATCGCGGGCACGCTGGCCGTTTTCGTGAAGAGCCGCTCCAGCGCGGTGTCCACTGCGGACGTCTCGTTCGGCGCGCTGCGTTTCGTTCAGGATCCCGATCCCGTCCTCAAGGCCGTGCTCGGCCGGCTCGACATCTTTCCGATCTGGTCGGCGCTGCTGTGTGCAATCGGCTTGATCGTGCTGGCCGGGATGCCGCGCGCCAAGGCGTTCGCCACCGCCGCGATCGCCTGGCTACTGGTGGCGCTGCCCGGTGTCGTGAGTGCGCTGCTCTTCGGCGGCCGCAATTAAATGGAGTTCCACCAGCCTCCCAGCTTCCCGCGCGGTTTCACGTGCGCAAGCACGAACTGCGGATTGAAACAGAGCGCGCCCGATCTCGCGCTCTTTTTCTCCGAGGTGCCCGCCGCGGCGGCCGCGCTCTTCACGCGCAACCAGTTTCCCGGCGCGCCGGTGCAGGTCGGACGCGAGCTCATTCAGCGTGGCGAGCTGCGGGCCATCGTCGTCAACAGCCGCATCAGCAACGTGGGCACCGGCGCGGCCGGCATCGAGAACGCGCACCGCATGGGAGCGGCGGCCGCGCGCGAGCTCGGTATCGACGCGGCGCTCGTGCTGATGAGCTCGACCGGCGTGATCGGCGTGCCGCTGCCGATCGAGAAGATCGAGCGCGGCCTGCAGGGCATGAAGGCGAAGCTTCAGCGCGACCCGATGCTCGGCGCGCTCGCCATCATGACGACCGACACGCGCCCAAAGGCGATCTCGACCACGGTCGGCAGCGCGACCATCACGATCATTGCCAAAGGCGCCGGCATGATCGAGCCGAATATGGCGACCATGCTCTGTTACATCTTCACCGATGCCGCCATTGACGCTGCCACTCTCGACCGGCTGCTGCGCGAGGCCGCGCACGACTCGTTGAACATGTTGTCGATCGACTCGGACACCAGCACCTCGGACACCTGCGTCATACTCGCCAATCGCCTGGCCGGCCGCGTCGATCTCACGGCTTTCGGCGCTGCGCTGCGCGCCGCCTGCATCCGTATGACCGAAATCATCGCACGCGACGGCGAGGGCGCGACCAAGCTGCTGCGCGCCCACGTGAGCGGCGCGCTCAGCGAAGCCGAAGCGCGCACGATCGCCAAGGCCATCATCAACTCGCCGCTCGTGAAGACCATGGCATACGGCGCCGATCCCAATGTCGGACGGCTGCTGATGGCGATCGGCAAGAACTTTACGGCGACGATCGTGCGTGACAAGCTGGACGCGTGGATCAATCGGACGCAGGTCGTCGCATCGGGCATGCGCGCGGAGTTCGACGACGACGCGCTGCGCGTGGAGCTGCGCGGTGATCCCGTCGACATCCGCATCGAGCTGGGTGTCGGCACGGGCGCTGCGACTGCCTACGGCTGCGATCTCACGGAAGGCTACATCAACGAGAACGCTGCGTATTACTCGTCGTAGCGATGAGAGAGATCAGAGCGATTTGAGCGATGGGAGCGATAGGAGCGCAACAACTCGCTCTGATCGCTGCAATCGCTCTCATCCCCCCATCGCTACTCAAACAGCCCCAATTGCCCGCCACGCTCCGGCCGCCTGAACGGCGAGCGCGTCTTTGGAGCCAGACGGCGCTCGTTCAAACCGAGCTTCCGAACGGTCGTATCGAACAAAGCCTCGATCTGATCGGCGAACACTCCCTCGCCGCGCATGCGCACGCCGAAGGTCGGGTCGTACAGCTTGCCAGCGCGCAGCTCGCGCACGCGGTTGAGCACCTTGTCCTTGCGATCCGGGAAGTGCCGCTCGAGCCAGCGCTCGAACAGCTCCTTGACCGCGTACGGCAGGCGCAGCGTGATGTAGCCGGCGCTGTTCGCGCCCGCGTCTTTCGCCGCTTTCAGGATCGCCGGGATCTCGTGATCGGTGAGCCCCGGCACGATGGGCGCGACCATCACGTTCACGCGCACGCCGGCTTTCGCCATAGTTTCGACCGCCTCGAGCCGTTTCGCCGGCACCGACGTGCGCGGCTCCA